>JBBUCR010000116.1:0-2133 GCA_038057695.1 Patescibacteria group bacterium
CGTACCGGTTTATGAACCTTCAGCGCAACATTCTTTGGATAGTCCGCTTCTTTACCCTAGCGGTAGCAGGTGTCGCCTACTATCTGCTCACCAAGTACGGACAATAGCACACAATGCAGAACATCGGGCCGGCTCACGGGAGTCGGCTCTTTTTTGTTGCTACTTATTACCGCGCGCGTTTCCCGCCCATAAGGCCGAACGCGATAAGCGCGAGGAGAATAAGACCGAGAGCGAACGTGAGCGCGGTCACGGCCCCGAAGTTCTGCCATAAAAGTCCTCCACAAACACCCGAAATGAGAAGACCAAAACCGATGGCGGCGTTGAGGAGGCCATAGGCGTTTCCGCGTTCTTCCGGCGAAGTGAGCCGCGCGGCGAACGAGCGCTGAACGCTGTCGGCGGTCGCGTTTCCGATGCCGAGAATAACAAAACCCATCGCAAGCGCGGTAAGCGTCTGGTCGTAAATGAGCAGAAGATACGCAAGCCCCATAAGAAGATAACCGCCGAGGATAACCGGTTTATCTCCGACTTTGTCGGCGAGGCGTCCCGCTTTGGTGGAAAGGAGCGTATACGAAACACTATAGAACAAATAGAAAAGGGGAATAAAACTCACCGGCAAGTGAAAGTCCTGCGTACGAAGGAGAAGGAGCGCTATCGGGAGATTGGCGATGGAAAGCAGGAAGATGATGCCGAGAAAACGCTTAAACTCTCTCGTGTGCGGTTTAAAGCGGAGGTGTCGTTTCTCTCCCCGAGCGTGCACCGTCCACACCTCCCTGATACACACGAATGAAAAGAGCGCGAGAATACCGACGAAAAACGCCGTGATGAATACGATGTTGAATGCCCCCGGGAATCTCTCAAGAATGAAAAATGCGGTAAGAGGACCCAAAATGGAGCCAAGTGAATCCATCGCGCGGTGGAAACCGAATGAACGTCCGATATGTTCCGAGCCGGCGGAAAGCGAAAGAAGCGCGTCACGGGGCGCCTCGCGTATCCCTTTGCCGATGCGGTCAACCACGCGGATACTGAGGACGTGCGCGGCTACGGAGGAAATGAGATAAAATGGGCGCGTGGCAACCGACAGCGCGTATCCGGAAAGGGCGAGCAGTTTGCGTTTCTGCGTCTTGTCGGAAAGCCGGCCGGAAAAGATTTTGGTGAGATTGGAAATGCCGTCAGCAACGCCTTCAATGAACCCGAGGGAAGCGGCGCCCGATTTGAGGACGGAGCTGAAGAAAGCGGGAAAGACCGATACAATCATCTCGTTGGAAAAGTCGTTGAAGAAGGAGACCAGTCCCATGAAGAAGACATTGCGCTCCACTCCGAATAGTTTTTTTATCATTAGTTAATTGTAACATCAATTCGGTTGGTGATACTATTTCGCAAAAGACAAAAATTATATGAAAGGCTCTTTTTTATATGTAAAACACGGATTGGAAAAGATACATTGCTTTGATTACAGTTTGGCGAGCAAGTGGCTAATACTGAAAGGTTCTTATGTCTGGACGAAATTAAAGAACAAATGGAATAGTTCTGATTCTGTCATGAATATAGTAGCTTATATTTCTTTTTTCGGGCTTTTGGTTAGCATTTTCCTCTTTGCTATCTCTTTATATAAAATACGACCCTTTTTGGAATATTAGAGATTTCCTTTTTCTTTTTTCTTACACTAAACCAATTCTTAGCTGTACTCCTCGGAATTAGATTACATTACCTTACCAGACCGTTAGCAAAAAAATAGTAGGGAACAAGGGTTCTAAGAACTCTTAAACAGCAATTAAATAAATGACGAACCTTATATTTCCTTGTGGATATTTCTTCATAATTATATCGCTAAGGTAGGCCTGTGGATAACCACCTTGACAAGAAAGGTACTCTAGGCTAGACTCCTTGGCACCTGCGGAACGAATGTGTTCTGGCGCTGCGGGCAAGGATTAAAAGGCATTGTCCTCTCTAACTCTTGCTAAGCACCAACTAAATCAATCTATTCAAATTAAGAGACCCGAGAAACCGAGGGCCTTTTTCTTTTTGCGTCTTAAGAATCAGAGAGAGGAGCGACTATGATTCTTTAGACCCAGCACCATTTTCACCGAACCAAGGAGCGTGCTTGAATGAGGGGTTTATAAGAGAACTTCATTC
>JBBUCR010000117.1:0-1725 GCA_038057695.1 Patescibacteria group bacterium
AAATTTCCGTATCCGGGCGATGGTGAGCGCTCTCTGCATACCGCCATTCTAGACGTTATTTAGTTGCTTCGGCCGATATTGTAGCGCTTCCATAAGGTCGCCTATAGTGACGTCGTCGTGGTTTTCAAGATCCGCAACGGTGCGGGCTAACTTTATGAGGCGGTGGTATGAACGCGCGGAGAGGTCATGCTTTTTTGCGGCAAGATTGAGCGCCTGCTTTACTTCGGGAGAGAGTGGAATCGCGGCGGCAATGTCACGTGCGCCGACTTCGCTGTTTGTTTTAAATGGGAGTTTACATTGCTGATAGCGTTTTTCGGCCCGTTCTCTCGCCGTTGCAACTCTTTTGCGGACGTTTTCGCTCGTCTCCTCGCTTCCCCGCCCTTCGGTGAGCTTTTCGTGCTCCACCACCGAGACTTCAGTCCAGAGGTCAATGCGGTCTACAATCGGGCCGGAGATTTTTCGCTTGTAGCGGTCAATCTGATGCTGGGCGCAGGAACAGGTTTTCCCTTTCACCCCGTTATTTCCGCATGGACAGGGATTCATCGCGGTAATCAGAGTAAAATGCGCGGGAAATTGCGCCGAACCTTTCACGCGCGCGATTGAGACGACTCGGTCTTCAAGCGGCTGGCGAAGCGCGTCAATCACGCGGCGCTCAAATTCGGGAAACTCATCCAGAAAAAGCACGCCTCGGTGCGCAAGTGTAATTTCTCCCGGTTTCGGAATGGAACCGCCGCCCACAAGCGCGATATATGAGGCGGTGTGGTGTGGCGCGCGAAAAGGCGGATACGTGATGAGGGGTTCTTGTAACGCGCCGGCAATCGAGTGAATACCCGTCACTTCCAGCGCCTGCTCAATATCCAGCGGAGGCAGTATGGAAATAAATGCTTTGGCAAGAAGCGTTTTCCCGGTTCCGGGCGGACCCCACATCGCGATGTTGTGTCCGCCTGCCGCCGCTATCATAAGCCCGCGTTTCGCGGTTTTTTGTCCTTTCACGTCGGCAAAATCCACCTGATAGTCTCGTACACCCACTTCAAATTTTGTCAGCGGTATCGGCTTCATCTTCCGTTTTTGGATAAACGGCCGTTCGTCATCTGGGAGAATATCTTTTTCCGCGAGGTGCGCGGAAAGCTCCCACAGATTTTTCACGCCATATATGTCTATGCCTTCAATGAGCGCCGCTTCCTTGGCGTTTTCAAGCGGCACATATACTTCTTTGAAACCGGAGCGTTTTGCCTCGCGGACAATCGGGAGGATTCCATCTGTCCTCTGTACCATTCCGTCTAACGAGAGTTCCCCAACAAATAATTTTCCCCTGACGTCGGCGGGCAGACACTTGGACGCAAGCAAGTACCCGACCGCCATCGGAAGGTCAAAACTCGTGCCCTCTTTCTTCACATCGGCGGGTGCGAGCGAAATAACCACCTTGTGATTCTTCTGTTTCGGTGATGTAAAACCTGTGTTTTTGATTGCCGCGCTGATGCGGTCCTTCGCCTCCTCCACCGCTTTGTCGGGAAGGCCGACAATTGAAAACGCGTTGAGACCCTTGGACAGGTCAACTTCAACGCGCACGAGATTTGTTTTGAGGAGATGGACTTGGGCGCTGGAAACTGTAGCAAACGACATAGAAGCAACAGGTAACAAATAACGGTAACACGTAACTGAATAATGTTTTTAGTTCTCGTTACCTGTTACTTGTTACAGTTACAGTTACAGTTACAGTTACAG
>JBBUCR010000118.1:0-1002 GCA_038057695.1 Patescibacteria group bacterium
TCGCAAATCGACCCGACCGGAACCTTTCCACGTCCAGATTTATGACGCCCTGAACCTCCCCCACCGGCCCGGGAAAACGATCAAGACCGTTCTGTGAAAGTTATCAACATGTAGTGCCTAAACGCAAGGTCTGCGTCTTGCAACAGCACGACTATACACATGTATTTTTTTAAGACCATGAACTTGGGTTAACCGCCTAAACCTGTTATAGAACAGCCGAAGCGGTAAGAATTATTTCAAATTTTTTTCAGATTGCATAGCGGTCCTTGGTGAATGAAAAAAGTAATTCAATATCCGATAATCGGAGATGAATTCTACTTTCAGTGGCATCTCACCGAAAGATGTAATCTCAAATGCCTTCACTGTTATCAGAATAATGACGTCCTCTCTGAGATACCGCTAAAAGATCTCCTTGTCATTGTGGATAAAATGGAAGAAGCTCTGGCGAAATGGGGCAAAGTGGGCACCCTGTCCCTGACCGGCGGCGAACCTTTCCTGAGGCGGGATGACCTTCACGCGTTGATGGATCGCCTCGATGCATCCGATAGTCTGGCGTATTATGACATTCTGAGCAACGGGTCCTTTATCACCGAGAGTGAAGCCAAAGCCTTGTGCGTACATTCCGGTCTTCGGCGGGTCCAGGTGTCCCTGGAAGGCGCGTCGGCGGAAAGAAACGATCAAATTCGCGGGAAGGGGAGTTTCGCGGATACACTGCGGGCGATCCGCAACCTCATGGCAGAGGATGTCGATGTCTCCGTGATGATGACGATCACCCGAAAAAACCAGGATCAGATTCGTCCGATGATCGATCTGTTGAAGCATGAGAGGGTGCCGACCATTGCCCTGGAGAGGCTCATCCCGGAAGGGCGGGGGGCGAAACTCTCCGATCTTCTGTTGAGTCCGGAAGAGCTTCATGCTGTATGCGAGGACATATATCAAATCGCAGTGAACAACGGCTCTGTGCGGATTCTCATGCATCGGCCTCTGTTTGGTCTGGTGGCC
>JBBUCR010000119.1:0-1442 GCA_038057695.1 Patescibacteria group bacterium
TGCCTACTCGCGTTTCTTCTCAAGCACACACTCTTCGGCAAGGCCGTAACCGCGATAAGCGATGACGAAGAAGTATCAAAAATTGTCGGCATCAACACTGACCGAATTGTAGGGCAGGTCTTCTTCGTTTCAGGCGCTATCGGCGGACTCGGAGGTATTCTCATCGGGCTTGATACAGGCATAGAGCCGATTATGGGACTTCCGTGGCTCCTCGTCGCGGTTGTCGCCGCGATTGTCGGGGGCATCGGCAATATCTATGGCGGAGTGGCCGGGGCTTTTATCCTCGCCTTCGCTGAAAACTTCGGCATTTGGAAAATAGCGGGGGAGTGGAAGAGTGCGATTGCGTTCGGGCTTTTGATAGTTTTTCTCATCTGGAAACCGAAAGGGTTGTTTCCGAGATGAGAAAGAATTTAGAAGATAGAATATGGAATATAGAGCAGGAACAACACCAAAGAGCATTCAGAATTTTACCGACTTACGGGTCTGGCAAACTGGCCATACACTTGTTGTGGAGATTTATAAAGTCACCAAACAGTTTCCTAGAGAAGAAGTCTTCGGACTGACCAGTCAATTGCGCCGAGCCGCGGTCTCAATAACTTCAAATATCGCGGAAGGTTTTGGGAGACAGAGCTATAAGGAGAAGGTACAATTTTATCATCTTGCTTATGGTTCCCTCACCGAAGTTCAAAATCAACTCCTTATCTCAAAAGATATTGGATACATTACCGACATTGAATTTACGCATTTGATAAATATGAGTACTGATACTGCAAAACTATTACGCGCGTTTATTTCAAAATCAAAGACGTTTTGTTAATTCTTTATCTATATTCTGTATTCTACATTCTATATTCTCTTTTCCATGGAATATCTCATACATTTGGCCATTTTGGTCGGCATTTACGCCATTCTCGCGCTCTCGCTTAACCTCGCGGTTGGCTACACGGGAATTTTAAGCGTTACTCACGCGGCGTTTTTCGGTATCGGCGCGTATACAACCGCGATTCTCGCCACGCGTTACGACATTAATTTCTTTTTCGCGATGATTGTCGGAGCCGTGGTAACAGGGGTTATCAGCCTTCTTATCGGCAGAGTGCTTTCCAAGTTTCGTGGCGATTTTGTCGCGCTTGGCGCGGTTGGGTTCAATATGATTGTGTGGAGTATTTTTCTCAACTGGCAGGAGCTCACCCGAGGACCGCTGGGTATTCCGGGAATACATAGGCCGGAAGTTGGGATAGGGAATATGGAATACAGCTTTACATCCAATACTTCTTTTCTGATTCTTACTTTACTATTCGTACTGCTTGTCTTCTGGACATGTCGCCATATTACGGAGTCTTCCTTTGGGCGGGCGCTCAAAGCGATTCGTGAGGATGAGGAAGCGCTCGCGGTATTCGGCTATCGGACGCTCTACTACAAGCTTGCCGTGTTTGTAGTGGGGG
>JBBUCR010000120.1:0-7677 GCA_038057695.1 Patescibacteria group bacterium
TGGTACACTAGCGGCCAATGGCTGATTCAATTCGGGAAACATACACCTTCCATGTACACGGTATGCACTGTAAAGCGTGCGTCGCGCTCACCGAAAGCGCGCTTGCCGACGTGCCGGAAGTGAAGAGCGTAAAAGCTTCGCTCGCGAACCTTTCTGTGGAAGTAACTGGCGAGTTTGGGGATAAAGCGCCCGAGCATATCGCGCGAGACCTTTCGGAGGTGCTGAAACCCCACGGCTATACCCTTTCGCTTGAAAAACAGAAGCATACGCCGAGGTGGTCTGATTTTAATCTTGCCTTCCCTCTAGCGGCGGGTTTTATAGGTTTATTTCTTCTGTTGCAAAAACTGGACATTGTAAACCTCGCCACCATTGGCACGGCTGGGTACGGCACGGCCTTTTTCATCGGGCTGGTCGCTTCGGTTTCCACCTGTATGGCGGTGGTGGGCGGATTGGTGCTTTCTATGTCGTCAACGTTCGCGAAAGGCGGGGACGCCGTCCGTCCGCAAATCCTTTTCCACATTGGCCGACTAGCTTCATTCTTCATTCTGGGTGGAGTTATCGGAGCGCTCGGTTCGGTATTACAGCTTGGCGTGTCCGCGACGCTCGCACTCGGTTTGCTTGTCGGTATCGTGCTTCTGATTCTAGGCGTTAATCTCCTGGATATCTTCCCGTGGATGAAACGGCTTGCGCCTTCCCTGCCCGCGTTTGTCGGCAAGCGTATTCACGGGCTTAAGAATGTAAATCACGTGCTGACTCCCGTACTCATCGGTATCGCAACATTTTTCCTTCCTTGCGGATTCACCCAGTCAATGCAACTCTACGCGCTTACGACGGGAAGTTTCTGGACGGGGGCCATAACGATGTTTGTCTTCGCGCTCGGCACGCTTCCAGTGCTTTCACTCCTTAGTTTCGGCTCGCTCGGTATTCATACCAAAACGTCATCGGGCGTCTTTTTCAAGACGGCCGGACTTGTGGTAGTATTTTTCGGACTGCTGAATATCGCAAGCGCGCTGTCCGCGTACGGCATTATTCCTCCGTTGTTTAATTTCTAACATGAGACAGACTGCTATCTCAATCATCATCGCCGTAGCGCTTATCGGCGGGTCGCTCTATCTCACCGGAAACAGTACGGGCGGCGAAGCTGGCGACAGGATGGAGAACGTGCGCATGGAGGACGGCACGCAGATTATTCTTGTCTCCGCGGGGAACGGCTACAGCCCGCGCCTCACCCTCGCGAAGGCCGACACGCCGACCATTCTCCATATGGAAACCGCTGGCGCGTTCAGTTGCGCCTCCGCGCTGACCATTCCGAAACTCGGCGTCCGCAAAAATCTCCCCCTCACCGGCACCACCGATATTGATATCCCGCCCCAAAAAGCCGGCTCAACGCTTCAAGGCCTTTGCGCGATGGGAATGTACAACTTTTCCATTAGGTTTGAGTAACAATACGAACGTACGAACACCGATACGAAAGTACGAAAAAAGCCACCACGTCACCTCCATTCTGACGAGGTTGTACAAGGTTTGACGAGGCTCAACCTCAACCAACCTCACTGACGAGGCTCAACCTCGTCAGATTATGCTTTTACCTATCTGGCGGGATTTCGTAGTAGTTGATGAGGAACTTGGTGATATTCATAAACGGCACAGTCAGGGTATGTGAGGCGAACGTGACGCCTTTCGGCTGAACGGCGAAGAGAAATACGATAAATCGCGGATTGTACGCTGGAAAATAACCGAAAAACGAGTGCAGAAATTTATCGGGATAATATCCACCACCCTCAGGATTCGCGATAAGCGCGGTGCCGGTCTTCGCGGCAATGCTGTAACGCTGCATTGTATACGCTCCTTCCAAAAGCGCCGTATCCACGACGCGCACGAGCATACGGGATATTTCCCCGGACGTGCCCGGCTTCAGCACCGCTTGCTTTTGGTTGTCTTCCACTGAACGAGTGATACCGGTTTTATATCTGATTTCCGTAACGATATGCGGCGCTACCAAAAACCCGCCGTTTCCCAGACTTGCGAGCGCGCGTACCGTCTGAATCGGCGTCAGCGCGATACCCTGTCCGTATGAAGCGGTCGCAAGTTCTATGTCGCGCCCGCTTTCAAGATTGTTCACGAGTCCTGCCGCTTCGCTCGGGAGGTCTATGCCCGTTTCTTCCCCCAATCCGAACTTCTTGAAGTACGCGCGGAACTGTTCTTTGCCCAGCCGAAGGGCCACGGTTGCCGCGCCGGTGTTGAGCGATTGGTTGAGTACTTCCTGCATATTCACGACGCCGCGTCCTTTGCCGTCAAAGTTTGCGATGGTTTTTCCCGAGAGGGTTAGCGAACCGAGGTCGTTATAGGTGCTTGTCGCGCTGATGACTCCCGCGTCAATGCCCGCGGCCAAGGTGAGCGGCTTTATAATGGAGCCCATTTCGTATACGTTCTCCACAAGCGAATTGGTAAACTTGCCGGAATCGGCTTCCTTGGCATACTCGTTGGGGTCAAACGACGGAGAAAGCGCCATCGCGTAGATGCGCCCGTTTTGCGGGTCCATGATAATTCCCCCGACGCGGTCGGCATCATACCTCTCCTCAAGGTCGTGGAGCGAATCTTCAAGAAAATGCTGGGCGCTCGGTTCTATGGACGTGACGATGTCGCCTTCGGCGCGCGCGGGACCGACTGCTTTCTTGACGTTTGAGAATATTTCCGCGAAAAAGTTCTGATAGAGGTCGGAACCACCGCGGAACAGAACATCATTATAGTACCGCTCAAGACCGGCGCGGCCTGTCTGAAGATTGCCGTCAAACCCGACAAACCCGAGCGCGTGGGAGGCAAGGAAGCCGCCCGGATAGAAGCGCCAGCGTTCCCTATAGAGCGAAACTCCCTTCAACGTGAGCGCCGTGATTTTTGTCGCTGTTTCTTCGGATAATCTGCGCGCTATTTCTTCGTATGGGTCTGCCGATTTGTCCGCCTTTGCGAAGAATTCGTCGCGGTCGAGCGGTATTTCTTTTTGAAGCGCGGCATAGACTCCCGCCTTGTCCGTCATTTCCTTCGGATGGATTGCCAGTGTGAATCCTGTTTTCAGCGTCGCAGCCGACACGCGTGTGCCATCGCGCATTTCAAAAAAAACCGAACCCCTATCCCAAAGGTCCTGATTGGGGCGCACATACTGCCGTTGCGCCCTCTCGCTGTACTCGCTTCCCGACACAATCTGCACGAGATACAACTTTCCGAGGAGCGCAAGGCCCGCCAAAGCGCAACATACGCTGACAAAGCGGATGCGGAAGAGAAATTTCTGGCAATGCTTCATCTGGGGTGGAGCATAAAAGACCGGAAATAACAGCCGTGACTATAGTTCTCTGGCTGTCGCCACCGCGCCGACTTTCTGCGTGGAAATGAATCTGACTGTCTGTACGTCCCGAAACCCCTTGTCATAGGCGACTTTAAGCGTAACCGATTGCTTAAGCGATAAATACCGCGACTCAAGTTCTGAAATGTCCGCCCCGAACGAGGCGATTTCCTTCTCCACCTTTCCCCAGCGAACGCCGTTCTCCGATGTCGTATTGAGGAGGTATACGTAGAATGACGTGACAAGCAGCACGAGACAGGCCAGCGTCCAAAATACACCCTTGCCGTGTTCCTCTATCTTTTTAAAGTTTTTCTGAACTGATTTCATTACAATACGAACATACGAACACCGATACGAAAATACGAACAAGACTCTAGGTTTTTTCTATAATGCGTAGTTTGGCACTTCTGGACCGCGGATTGTGTATTACTTCTTCCTGTGTCGGGACAATCGGTTTTTTGGTAATGACCTTTCCTTCGCCTTTTTGCCCGAGCGCTTTGAAGAAATCCTTCGCCACCCGGTCTTCCATACTGTGGAATGAAATAATGGCGATGCGGCCACCCGAAAGAAGTTTCTCCCACGCCTTCGCGAGCCCGTCCTTTAACCCTTGGAACTCATCATTCACCGCGACGCGCAATGCCTGAAATGTCTTGGTCGCTGGATGAATTTTCCCTTTTCGCTTCACCGCCGACTCGACAATCCCCGCAAGCTGGAACGTCGTGGAGATGAGCGAATGCTCCCTCGCCTCCACAATTTTCCTCGCTATCCTAATGGCTTGCTTTTCCTCTCCGTAACTTTCAAGGATTGTCGCGATGGTGTCTTCGCTCCATTCGTTCAGAATAGTCCTTGCGGTAAGGTCCCCTTCTTTCGGAGACTTCTGAAAGGTCATTTCAAGCGGTTCGTCACGCCTAAACGAGAATCCGCGTCCGCTCTCCTCAAGCTGGAAACTGGAAAGCCCGAGGTCAAAGAGAGCGCGATGAATTCCCGGAATACCCAGCTCCGAAAGCACGATATCAAGATGCCGATAGTTTGTTTGATAAAATCGGAATTCACAGCCGCACTTCTGAAGTCTGGACCTGCTCCTCTCTATCGCATTTTCGTCGGCATCAAGACATACAAACGTCCCTTTACCGATAGCCTTGCACAGCGCTTCGCTGTGTCCTCCGCCGCCGACTGTCGCGTCAAGAACAACCTCGCCTTCCTTGGCTTGTAATCCCGCGATGACTTCTTGTAAAAGAACCGGTATGTGCATACGCACAATTACCAATTTTCAATTTCCAATTATCAAACAATTCTGAATTGAGAATTTCAAAATTGAATATTGATTGAAAATTGTAAATTGATAATTGAAAATTAAAGAACCCCAACATTCCCCAACTTCTCCGCCAGCGTATCCGCCTGTCCCTCCACACCTCGCTTATACTCCTGCCACTTCTTCTCGTTCCAGAGCTCCACGCGCGACTGCACGCCGACAACCGCAACCTTTTCTTTCAGCCCCGCGCGCTCCCGAAGAAAGTCCGGAATCAGCACCCGTCCGATGGAATCAACCTCCGCCTCCGTCGCTCCGCCAAGCATATAGCGGTTGAAACTCCGCGTGTCCGCCTGAAGCATTGAAGATTCGCCGAGCTTGCCTGAAATTTTTTCCCACTGCTTCAGCGTGAACACGAACAAACATCCATCCAATCCCGGCGTCACTACTACCTTCTTTCCCATCTCGGAACGGAATTTCGCAGGGAGCGAAAGCCGGTTTTTGTCGTCTATGGTGTGTGTATATTCGCCGATTAACATGAAAAAAGATTTAGGGTTTAGGATTTAGGATTTTGCGGGGAACCGAGACTTTTTCTCGCTTCTCTACTCCGATTGATACAAAAAACTGAAAGGAGAAGCATTTCCCTTTGTAAAAGACTTTGTAGATTCGTTTCTCAATTTTCATTCTGTTTTTGTTAAAGATTAAAGATCCCTTGTGCTTCCCATGTTTCCCACGATATCCCACTTGTTTCATATTGTATTCCACTTCATTCCACAAGACCACAAATCAAACTGTGGATAAGAAGGGGATAAGTCAAAAGCATAAACATAAGACATTGAGCATGGAGCAGAAAACGGGCAACAAAAGATAGACAAAAACACCCTGTTTTGATAGGGTTAGAGTCAGAAGAATGCAAAGTTCAACCGATCAAAAATATGAATATAAAAGCGTATCTGATATTTCTACCACCAGCTGCACAAATAGTGCCAGCAGACGAAAAAGGAATTGGAGTTACCCAATGTCTTGTCATCCCAGATATGCGTCTTAGTATAACGGAACGCGAAGACGCACTTGGAATTACACATTACGGCGCCAAGCAAGCTGAAGAAATTGAGCAAGAGTTGGAAAAACTGCGAATAATGGGTTGTACAATCAACGAAGTATCGCTCATGGAGTACAACGCTAAAAGCATCAGTGATTACGCGCGACAATATGCGGGAATTAAAGACATCATGAGAGAATTGGCGGAGATTATGTCAGTTCCGGCTTAGCGTCATACAACTCCTTTTGAGCAAACGCGCATATAGTAGTGGCATCCTTCTAGGATTGCCGCTTTTCTTTTTTAAACGCTAATCGCTATTTTTCGAGCGGAGGGTCGGAAACATAATCACTTCCCTTATATTTTTTACATTAGCAAGCAACATCACCAACCTCTCAATACCCATGCCCACTCCGCCCGCCGGCGGCATTCCATATTCAAGCGCTTCCACGAACTCCGCGTCGTTTGGCTGAGCTTCTTTGTCCCCTTCTTTGCGGTTTGATTCCTCCACGTTAAAACGCCGGCTCTGCTCCTCCGGGTCATTAAGCTCCGAAAACGCTTTGACGAGCTCCATACCACCCGCGTAGAACTGGAACGCGTCAACGAGAGCAGGGTTCGCTTCATCCTGTTTGGCAAGCGGAATCATCCGCGCGGGATAGGAAATGACATAGGTGGGTTGTATAAGTTTCGGACGGACCACCTTCTTGAACACACTGTCCATTATCTTCTCCGCGCTGTCTGTCGGCGCGACAGTGACGCCGAGCTGCGCGGCTTTCAGCGCAAGCTCCTCGCGGGTTGCTTTTTCCGGATGTGGGATAAGCGCGTACCGCTGAAGCGCTTCCGCGTATGAGAACGCCGCAAACGGTTTACCAAAGTCCACGTCATTTCCGTAACAAGAGAGTGTCTCTCCCCCCTTCACCTCACTCACAAGTGCGCGGAACACTTTTTCAATAAACGCCCGTTGTTTCTCGGCATCGCTGTACGCTTCATACCATTCAATCGTCGTGAATTCGGGATTATGCGTGACATCAATACCTTCATTCCGGAAACTCCTCCCTATTTCGTAGATTTTCGGATATCCGCCGATAAGGAGTTTCTTGAGGTCAAGTTCCGGCGCGATGCGAAGATACAGGTCAATATCAAGCGCTTTGTGATGCGTCTTAAAAGGTTCCGCGTTTGCCCCACCCGCGAGTCGTTGGAGAACGGAGGTCTCTACCTCCATAAACCCCGCTTTATCCAAAAGCGCGCGAAGCACGGAAAGAACGCGTGAACGGAGCACAAAACGATTCCGCACTTCCTCGTTCATCAGCATATCCAAATAGCGCCTACGGAAACGCTCTTCCGTGTCCGTAAGCCCATGCCACTTCTCCGGAAGCGGACGGAGACTCTTCGCGAGCATACGCCACATCTTCACCTGCATCGTTTTTTCAGTTCGCTTCGTGAGAAAAAGGGTGCCTGAAACCTCCACGAAATCGCCGATATCAACCGTGTCGCCCCAAAGGGAGAACGCTCCGCTTTCAAGCTCGTCCTTTTTCAGAAGGACTTGGAATTTCCCCGTCCCATCGTAGAGGTCAGCGAACATAAGTCCTCCCTGCCCCCGAAGCGCCATAACGCGCCCCGCGAGATGCAAATCTTTCTTTTTTATGAGTTTCTCAAAACTCTCCACTGCCTCTTTGAGAGACGCGTCGCACCGCGCCGAAATCGGATAGGGATTGATGCCCTTGTCGCGGAGTATTTTTAGCTTTGCAAGCCGAGCGGCTTTGATTTCGTCTAGAGAAGCCATAATGAGATAAATTCGAAATCCGAATGTCGAAATCCGAAACAATATCTAAAATCCGAAATACGTAAACATCAAATTTTCATACTTTTGAATTTGTTTCGCATTTCGTACTTCGTGCATTCGGATGCTCCCGCATCACATTCCTATTTGATGTTTTCCACTTGGTAGCTCACATTTCCTCCGGGGGTTTTGGCAACGTGTCGCTCGCCTTTCTTTTTACCGACAAGCGCCTGCCCAAGCGGCGAATTCAGGGAGAGCTTGTGCTTCGCGAG
>JBBUCR010000121.1:0-7715 GCA_038057695.1 Patescibacteria group bacterium
TTGAGCCTCGTCGGAAAAACAACATCGTCATGGTGGAGGTTGAGCCTCGTCGGAAAAACCAAGGATTACCGAAGATAGCACGGCCAAGCATAACGCCGTCGGATCCGGTTTCTTTTGCCTTTACGCGCGCATTCGCTATGTCTTTCACGTCGCCATTTCCGAGAATGAGTGTGGCGCTCCCTAGTGAGTCCCGGATGGCTACGGCATCCCGAATTCTACTCCATTTTGCCGGGACTTTGGACATTTCCTTGCGGGTCCGCGCGTGAATGGTTACCGCGGCGGGTTGCTCTGTGAGAAGTTCCGGTAGCCATTCTTCAAGAATATCTCTGTTGTAGCCAAGTCTGGTTTTCACCGACACTGGGATTGACATCCCTCCTACCGAAGACGGCAGTGCTCCCTTTGATAAGGGAGAATAAGAAACGCCTTCTTGCGCCGCGCGGATAATCTCCCGCGCCAGCCGTGGATTCTTAATAAGCGCTGCCCCTGCTCCTGACTTTTCAATAGAGCGGTCGGGGCAGCCCATATTGATATCAAGACCGTCAAATCCGAGTTTTTTGATAAGTTTAGCCGCTTCAAACATTTTTTCCGGATTGCCGGAAAAGAGTTGAGCCACAATCGGCCGTTCACTTTCGCTGTACATCAGGTCAACCAAAAGCGCTTCGCGTCCTTTACTCATTAGTCCATCTGCCGAAACGAATTCGGTCCAGAGTACATCGGGTTTGCCATATTTCGCGATAATGCGTCTAAACGCCGCGTCGGTGACATTCGCCATCGGCGCCAGCGCCATAATTGGCCTCGGCAGTTTTCCCCAGAATCCCAGTTCCATACCGCGTTACTTTACCACAGGAACCCACTGTAGGAGTCAAATTCCTACAAGTTGCTCCATTGCTAGGTCTGTAGGAGTTTGACTCCCACAGAATTATTTCAGGTCGGCCGCTCCGAGCTCCACCCGTGAACCCGCGGAAACTTCTCCGCGAAGCATTTTCTCGGCAATTACCTGTTCCACCTTTTCCTGTATCGCGCGGTTCATCGGACGGGCACCGAACTTCGGGTCCTGCCCGACCGATACAAGATAATCAAGCAAGGGGTCGGTGATGACAAGCTCTATGCCTTTTTCCTGCAGCCGTTTTCCGAGCTTTTGGAGCATAAACTTCGCGATGATGCGTAAATGCTCCGGCGTTAGCGGGCGGAAAAGGATGATGCCATCAAAACGATTTAAAAGTTCCGGTTTGAAAATCGCTCGGTTAATAATTTCCGTGAGGACAACATCTTTATCAAGCGGTTTACCTTCCTGTCCAAGTTTCCAGATGAGGTCGCTTCCCGCGTTGGAGGTCGCGATGATGATGAGATTGCGCGCGTTTACGCGCTTCCCCGATACGTCGGTAAAGAACCCCTCATCCAAAATCTGCAGGAACAGGTCGTGTACTTCCTTATTCGTTTTCTCAAATTCGTCCAGAAGAAGCACTCCGTATTGTCGTTCGCGCAGTAGCGACGCGAGGATTCCCGGTTTCCCGCCTTCAAACGTCCCAATAAGGCGCGGGAGAGCGTCATCACTCGCGTATTCGGACATATCAAGTCGGGTAATCGCGCTCTCATCTCCAAAAAACACCTGCGCTAGCGCCTTCGTCGTTTCCGTCTTTCCCACGCCGGTTGGCCCGACAAAAAGGAACGAACCCATCGGACGGTTTGGCGAGCTGATGCCGGAACGGGCGCGCCGGAGCGCTCCCGAAATCGCTTTCACGGCTTCGTCCTGCCCCACGACGCGGTCGTGTAGCGTTTCTTCAAGTTTGAGGAGCTTGGCGCGTTCCTCGCCGGTCGCTTGCGAAACATTAATGCCGGTCTTTTTGGAGATAAGGTCAAGAACGTCGGCGCGGGTAACCGTGCGCTTCCCGATGGTTTTCACCTTTGGAACAAGCTCCAAAAGCAGGTCAATGGCCTTATCCGGCATAATTCCCTCAAAAAAGTATCGCTCTGCGCTCTCGGCAACCGCGCGGAGCGCGGGATAGGTAAACAAAATTCCGTTTTTCCTCTCGGCACGGAGCGCCTCTTCTTCCACGATGGGGATGGAGCCCTGTACACCTGCGCCTTCAATAAGAACTCGTTCAAACCGCTCACGTATTTTCGGGTTCGGCTCAAACAGCTGTCGGAAAGCTCCGAGTTCGGAAATCGCAACAATCTGGATATTCGGGGAAATGAGAAACGGGTCAAGGATGGCAAGGAGGTCGCTCCCGAGCGCTTTGGCCCCAGTGAAAAACCTGTCAAAGTCAGCAAAGACGAAAATAATATTACCCGCCTTTACAGCTTCGGTAAGCAGTTTAACGATTTCCGTCTCCAGCCGTATCTTCTCCTGCATCGCAGCAACGAATGGAACTCCGTCAAAAATGAACACGTGCTTATGTTCAAGCGGCGGCAAAATCGTGCCTGCCTCAATTCGACGTGCGAGTCGCACCAAAGGCGCAAGTCTCGGCACGCCTTCTTCGCCGACTAAAAGCACATTAGCCTCGCGTCCACGCGAGAGAATTCGTTCAATCTCTTCCGCCTCCCTCTTCCCGAACGCGCCTTTCGTCTGTGTATATACGGCATGCGCCGTAATGGGAGTCGCGTAACGTCGGAGCATCGCGATTTCTCCGTATGCCCAGTCTTTTCCGATGCCGGGGACCTGGCCAAGTCTATCTCTGCTCCACCAGCGGAGATAGTCCTTCACGTCTTCCTCCATTCGCGATACCCACGCCGCCGCGCCGATAAAATCAGAGGTTTCCAGTTCATGCGCGGCGAGAAACTGTCTTAAACCTTCATCATAGGTAAGGAGGCTGGCGCAGTAGTGCTTGAGTTCGGCAGGCTCGCCTTCGGAAACGGCGAGCGTAAACGCGGCCTGCGGACACACGCGACTCTTAAGAAAGGAAACGATGTCCTCACTGGAAAGCCCGAGGCGCGCGGCAATCGCCCCGCCGAAACGCGAAGCGAAGAAATCCACCACAGGGTCGCCGGTGTCTTCCGTAACCACCTTCGCGATTTCAAAACGGACGCGCTGTATACGCATTCCTGTCTCCGGAAGCGCCGTATCGGCATCCTTAAAAAACGACGAGGCGAAAAACGCACGTCCGAGCGCCGGAATAAGCCAAAGTCCGAACAAAAACAGGAAGGACGCTTTCGCGAGAAGAGCGTACTCGGCCGCGGTTATGGAAAGAGATGGAAACAAAGCCGAGAGAAACGACACGGATGAAACCGAAAAAAACACCGCGCACATCGCGAGCGCGAGTATGGTAAGAACGCGCATCCACTTTTCCAAGATGTGCAAATGGCTTCCTGAAAGAAACTTCTCCATGAGAAGCGCGCCCCGATATGTCGCCGCCTCTTTTTGTAACGTTTGGTAATCCATCCCGTTAGAAGCAGAACGCGAACGCGCGAACCGGCTGATTATTTCTTTCCGAATCGACTTTTGCAATGGATAGAGGCATAGTAACTTTCATTACGAGTGTTCGCGGCTTCTAACGGGGTCCATAGAATGAGAATGAAGCAAGCCCGATAATACCGTTTGCAATAGAGATAAAAACAAGAAGGGGTAACAATGGCCACAGCGCCACAAAGGCAACGAAAAATACGGCGAGCAGAACAAGCGAAGCGAGTCCCGTGAGGATGGTAGCACTCCGTGCAACAAGTCCGACACAGCGCAAAATAAGGTTGATGATGAAGCTACCCAAAAATCCGGCTGTCTCTTTGCGTGCTCCTTCGCGGAGTCGGTGCCACGGCGAGAAAAATGTTCCAAGTAAAATCTTAATTGAAAAAAAGTTCCAAAGAAACCACGAGAAGTTGCGGTACAGACGGTAGAGGTCGCTCCACGCCACCGTATAGTGCCAAAGGAGATAGGAGAAGAGAAGCTGAAAATAAGACATAAAGGAGAAATTAGGATTTAGGATTTATGAAAAGTCTGTTCATTATACATCAATTATTCTCAAATCTTAAATCCTGTCTCATACATCCTCTCTACTTCGGTTTAAAATAGATTTTGTTCCCGAAACGCAAGTCAATATATTCCACGTTTGGAACCGCTTTTGTCCCTGGAAGCACGTCGCCTTGCGAAAGAAGGGTCCGCAAATTGGAAAACGCGCGTGCATAGTCCCCCTCCTTCAGAAGCAGGCGCACGTTGTCCGAAAGGAGCACCTCAATATCCTTCTCCCGCTGGAAAAGCATCCGCTCGGGATTGAATCCGAGCGTTTTGAGCTCCTTCAGAAAGGCAACGCTTGCCGCGAGACTGCCGGAGTGTAAGACTTCGGTGCCAAGAGGCGAACTTGTCGCTTCCTTCTCAAGACGATAATAGAGTTTCTCCGTCCCTGTTTCCGCCGGCGCGAACACAAACCCCGTTTCATCAACGAGGAAACAACCGAACATTCCCGCGCACCAAAGCGCCTGCGGTTGCCGCTCACGGACGGCGACATGAAGCGCGGCAAGACTACTCCGCGATATGGATACTTTGGAAAAGGTAGGAAATGCTTTTATGAGCTCTTTTTTGAGCGCCGCTCTCGGATAGAGGAGCGAATGCGCCTTCGGAATAAAACCGAGGTACGTCCCGGTAATGCCCTGCCTGACCACTTCTACAATCCGTTCTTCTGGCACCTGGAGGGAACCGCTGACATCAATCTTCGTGATACGGAATACCGAACGCGAAAGACCATACGCCGCTCCTCCGAGCAGAGCCACGAGAAGAAATATCAGCAAAATACTTTGCCGTCTTTTTTTTCTCTTTTCCTTTCGCGCAAGCCGAGGAGAACGGATGACGTTGCGGGACATGTCTATCAACTTTCAATTTACAATTTCTAATTTCCAATCAAAGCCCGACATATTCAACGGTTCAGCGAAAATTGAATACAAAATCAACTACCGCGCAGCAAGCTGAAGCGGTATGCCCGCGGGAGCTTGCTGGCAGGCGGTAGCTCCACCCAGCACCATTTTTACCGAACTGTCGTCCCAGTTGAACTGGTTGTTTGAGTAGAAAAATCTCATGGTATTTTTGCGGGATTATTCGGTGAAAAAGGTGCTGGGTTTATTATCTGCGTTCCGCATTCATCCTCGATGCAGAGCATCGAGGTATTCTGCGGGCAGATAATAATAGAGAGAATTGATAATTGAACATTTACGCCTTCATAGGCTGTATCACCTCCTTCCCCATATACTTTCGTAAAACTTCCGGAATCGTGATGGACCCATCGGCTTGCTGGTTATTTTCAAGTAGCGGGACGAGAATGCGTGGAGTAGAGAGAGCGGTGTTGTTGAGTGAGTGAGCGAAACGCATCTTGCCGTCGGTGTCTTTATACCGTATGTTGAGACGACGTGTTTGAAAGTCATGAAAATACGACGATGAGTGCGTTTCGCGGTAATTATGTTCCGAAGGGACCCATATTTCAATATCGTATTTCTTGACTTGCCCTAACCCCAAGTCTGCTCCGCAATTAATCACGATGTGATAGGGGAGATTGAGTTTCTGCACCAGCTCCTCAGCGTTTTCAGTCAGTTCTTCGTGAAATTTTACCGAAAGCTCGTGGCTCGCTTCGCACAGCACGACCTGCTCCAGTTTGAAAAATTCATGCACGCGGATAATTCCCTTTGTGTCTTTGCCGTGGCTTCCCGCCTCGCGCCGAAAACAGGAAGAAAACGCGAGTATCTTTTTCGGTAACTCTTCCTTTTTCAATATCGTTTCCGAAAAATACGACATCGCGGCGACTTCCGCCGTCCCCGCGAGATAGTCTCCGTCCTGCGTTTTGTATAAATCCTCTTCGCCCTGCGGAAGATAGCCGGTGCCGAGAAGTGTTTGCCTCCGCACCAGCGAAGGAACCATCATAAACGTGAATCCTTTCCTCGCGAAGTGGTCCAACGTGAATTGCCAAAGCGCGAACGAAAGAAGCGCCCCTTCGTTTTTCAGAAAATATCCGCGGAAACCCGCCACGTCTCCTCCCCGCACAAAGTCCGCGAGGCCGCATCCCTCCATAAGTTCCATATGGCTCTTCGGTTCTGCCGTGAATTCAGGTCTTACTCCCCACTCTCTTACTTCTTTATTATCCTTGTTGCTCTCGCCGTCGGGAACGGACATATCGGGAATGTTCGGAACTTGGAGCATGAGGAGATGCCACCTTTGCATAATTTCCTTGAGCTTCCCCTCTTCTTCCTCAAGCCCCGCCTTTTGGGTGCGGAGCTCTTCCACCAAAAGTTGCCGCCGCTCCGGAATTACCGTGTGAGCAACATGTGTGCTCTTCGTGTTGTGCGCGGAGCGTTTCTGCTCAACGATAAGAAGCGAAGCGCGCCGCTCATCATCCAATTTCAAAAGCTCATCCACATTAAAGATGAGATGCTTTTTCGTCGCCGCCATGGCGATAAGGTCTCTGTTTTCTCTTATAAACTTAATATCAAGCATACGAAAACACAAATTACGCGAATATACGAATGAATACGAAACCGAACCTCTGGCCTCCTCCCCTCTTTAGAGGGGAGGATTGTGGAATAGTCGTAGACTGAGGTGGGGTGTTTGCAGTATAAGTATACAACAAAAAAGCGAACCGTGGGCTTGCTTGTGTGGAAAACAACACACTCGTCACATTTACTGCTTCACCGGGTGCCATTTCAGAAGGTGACCAACTGTGAATTACGAAACCCGCAATTGTCATTGCGAGCACTTCGCTGTCGCTCTGCACAGGCTCCGCGAAGCAATCCAGAAACAAGGCCGTGCAACCTGGATTGCTTCGGGCTTCGCCCTCGCAATGACGATCCAAGACAGAGTAACGATTTTAACTGTGTCTGTACTGTGGAGCGGTTTATTTGATGGTTTATTCCTTCACTTATGCCTTTCGTGATAAACTTTACCAGATGAAAGAGTTATCTCCAAACAAATTTCCTCACCGGCTCCGCGAAATCACCGACCCGCCGAAAAAGCTGTATGGAGAGGGAGTACTACCACCCGAAGACCACAAATGGCTTGCGGTGGTTGGCTCGCGCAAGTATACAAACTACGGAAAAGAGGCCTGCGAGAAACTGATTGAAGGCTTGCGGGGATACCCGATTGTTATTGTGTCAGGCCTCGCGCTCGGCATAGACGCGCTCGCGCACCGCGCAGCGCTTGACGCAAAACTCTCGTGCGTCGCGGTTCCCGGTTCTGGTTTAGACCCAAAAGTCCTGTACCCTTCTACCAATAGAAGACTCGCGGACGAAATTCTTAGAACCGGAGGCGCACTCCTTTCAGAATTTGAGCCGGATTTCCGCGCGACGGCATGGGGATTTCTTCAGCGAAATCGCATTATGGCGGGACTCTGTGATGCCGTACTCGTCATAGAGGCCGAACAACGTTCCGGGTCGCTTGTGACATCCCGTTTCGCCACGGAATACAACCGCGATGTGTTCACCGTTCCCGGTTCTATCTTTTCGTCTTCATCCGCAGGTCCGCATATGCTGATAAAACTCGGCGCGACTCCCATCACATCGCCGAAGGAATTGCTAGACGCGCTCGGTTTTAAAACGGAGGAGAAGGTGAAGCGCGATTACTCCGACTGTACAATAGAGGAAAAGAAGGTCATTGACCTCCTGCAGTCGCCCCGCTCCCGCGATGCGCTTTTTGATGCGCTATATATGCCGGTTGGCCAGGCGAATGCCATTCTTTCTATGCTGGAGCTCAAGGGCCATATTCAAGAAAGTGCCGGCGAGATTCACCTGACTTGACTTTTGTCCGGCTG
>JBBUCR010000122.1:0-1328 GCA_038057695.1 Patescibacteria group bacterium
TTCTGCGGTAGTTTTAGCAAAGATACCACGGCCGTGGTATCTTTGCTAAATGCGAAAGTACGATGACTGGCGTATGCTATTGAATCAATGGTTCCGCACTTTCAACCTTAAACTCCCCTATCCGCGTACGCCGAAGACCCGCGAGGGTGGCGGGAACACCGAGGCGACGGCCGAACTCTTCGGCGAGTGAACGGATGTAGGTGCCGCTTGTGACGGTGAAGCGGGCTTTCCCGATGAGTCTATGGTTTTCCACAGGTTGAACCTCTTTCCCGACTTGAGGTTCAACCTCCAGGAACTCTACCGAGTTTATTTCCATCGTCTTTACCGGCACATCCACAAATTCCCCCCGGCGGGCTTTTTTGTAGAGTGCTTCCCCGCCCTGTTTTATTGCGGAATAAGCCGGCACCGGTAGCTCCAGTTTACCCACCATCCCCTGCAATGTTTTATTTACTTTTTCGTGTGAGATTTTGAAAATTGAGTCATTATTTGGAAATTGGTCGCTGGAAATTGGTAATTCTCGGCCAGTCACATCTCCTGTATCTGTTTTCACCCCGAGCAAAATCTCCACCTCATATGTTTTAGGGAGCTTCAAAAATTCGTGAAGTTTTTTAGTGCCTTCCCCGACTCCGATTATCATAAGTCCCGTCGCCATCGGGTCCAGCGTCCCCGCGTGCCCCATCTTGCGAATGCCAAGTTTTCTCCGCAATATCCGAATGCAGTCAAACGAAGTGATACCGGGGGGTTTATCAATGAGAAGAATTGAGTTCGTCAAGTTCATAAAGTGACAAGTTTATCAAGTAAAGAATATTACTCTGACTTGATAACTTTACAAACTTCATAAACCTTATAAACTTCTAGTATGTCCCGCATAGACCGGCTAGAATTTAAAAAAGCGTTGTACAAGCTCCGTGAAAGCGGTTCGTTTTCCAATCATGAGAGAGACGAAATTGAGAACGTCTTTTACGGCAGTCTGCACGAAAGCGGCCCGTCAGCCGGTATCAGCTCTTCGGAATTTGAAAAAGGAATCGACTACTTGAAACGACATCCCGAAAATCACCATTTGTCTCACGATGAAATCAAGAAACTTGAGGAGGTGCTGAAGCATTATCTATGAAGACAAATCCTTAATCTTTTATCTTTAATCCTTAACGTTAGGATAAAGGATTATGGATTAATGATTAGAACTTTACTTTTTGTCCCGTAAAGTTCTTACTGCCTTTACCGCCTTTTTGAGATGTCTGACACCGAAAAATCCGGCTATGCCGAGCGCCACGAGCATCAGTTTGGTTTGCAACTTCGTGCCCGATACCGCGGCAACGGAGAATTGA
>JBBUCR010000123.1:0-3646 GCA_038057695.1 Patescibacteria group bacterium
GGAAATTAAGGCGATACTTGAACACACGCATATTCCACGGCGTATTAATCAATTGGCACTTGACCTGTACCTACGCGTCCTCTACACTCCCGCTCCGCACACGATGTTTGACGGTATACGAAAGCTTTTGCCGGGGTCTGTGCTTTCGTTTAAGGACGGCACCTGTTCGGTCGCCGCTTTCGCCAGTCACAAACCACACTCGCTATCTCAAAAACCGCGTAAGGAACTTATTCGCGAACTGTATGATAAGACGCATAAAAGCGTGAAGCGGCAACTTATGTCGGACCGTCCGGTCGGCCTGTATCTTTCCGGAGGTATTGACTCAAGCGCGGTGCTTGAGAGTATGACGCGCGTTTCGGAAAACGTGGAAACATTTTCCGTCGGTTTCAAACTTCGGGAGGGGGAACAGCAGGAGAAGTTCAACGCCGATTTCCTGCTTGCCCGCGGGACGGCGAGACATTTTGGGACGACACACCATGAGGTATTTGTGGGGCCGAACGAAGCGCTACCGCTTTTTGAAGAAGCCATCTACCATCTTGACGAACCCAGCGCGAACGCGACGATTATCCCGATGCTGAAACTCGCGCGGTTTGCCAAAGAGAAAGTCGCTGTTGTACTCGGCGGTGATGGAGGAGACGAGCTGTTTGGAGGGTATGAGCGTTACCGGCTTTCTTTACTTTCGTCACTCTACCGCCGTTTCCCCACGGTACTTCGCTCCATCGGCGACGGCATTATTCCGCCACTTCGCAAGCTTGATACGGCTCCGGGCATAGAACGTTTTTCGCAGTTCCACTTCGTAAAGGAACGGGAGCTTCTGCCCCTCCTTTCTCACTATGCGTATCATCCGAACGTAACACGCGATTTCTTCACCAAGCATTTTTTCACGCCGGTTCAAGAGCCGTTTGAAACGCAGTTTTTGGAAACTGACCGCAGAAGTTGGCTCGTGGACGAATCGCTCCTCCGGAGCGATAAACTCTCTATGGCCGCGGGGCTTGAAGCGAGGGTACCGCTCCTTGACCTTCCGCTTATAGACTTTTCGGATACCATTCCGCTCCGACATAAAGTATCTCTTCGCCAGACCAAAATCATTTTGAAGGAATCTTTTCGTGGTAACCTGCCTGATACATTGTTCCGCCAGCCCAAGCGGGGCTGGTTCTCTCCGGGCGCGAAGTGGCTTCGGTATCCGCAAGTTGCGAATGCCGCGCGGGAAATTCTTTCTAAGGAGTACACCCCTGCCACGCGCGACCTCTTTGACTGGGACGCGGTACGGAGTCGGCTTGACGCGCATATCGCGGGGGAGTATCACGCGACCATTCTGCTCGCGCTTCTCGGGCTTCAGGTGTGGGCCAAAAAATTTAACGTAACTGCCTAATGCAAGTCTACATTGAACAACAGGGTATTCCAGATCTCCCGTTCTCGCTCGTATTCTGGCCAAACTATAAATCTCCAATCAAGGAAAGTCGGCTTTTTTTGCGCGACATTATGGAGCAGTATCAAGAGCCATTTTTCACCATCGCGCAAACTCCGGAAAAAGCCGACTTTTTCGCCATTCCGTTTGAATTTTTTGATGTGTTTGACCATCACAGCGCCTATCTTGAAAAAGTATACACGACGGCGCGGTCACTCAATAAGAAAGTACTCTTGTTTGACTATACGGACCATGCGGACCGCGTTCCAGAGCTCCCCTCGCATGCCGTTCTGTTCAGAGTATCCGTATACCGACATCATAAACTGCCTAACGAAATCGTGATGCCGTATTTTGTTGAACATTTCGGCCGACGGTACGGCATCACGCCAAAGACCGGAGAGCGTACCATTACCGTCGGATATTGCGGGTATTCCCAGTTCAAGAATTCAATTAGGAAATGGCGGGCATACGGCAAACACATCTTACAACGGCTGATATTGTGGCTCCGCTTTGACCGTAATCCATCCGTTCACACTCGCGGGATATTTTGGCGGCAGCGGGCGATGCGGCTACTTCAGACAAACGGTGTTTCGTGCCGTTTTATCGTACGGCCGTTTTATTCCGGCCATCGTATGTCCGTTACTCTTGACGCGAGCGACATCCGCCGCGAGTATGTTGAGAACCTCCGTCTGTGCGATATAGCGCTCTGTGTTCGTGGCGACGCGAACGCTTCCCAGCGCTTTTTTGAAACGCTCTCCGCTTCTCGCATTCCACTCTTTCTTGACACCGATTGCGTATTGCCGCTTGAGGAGCGTATAGACTATAACCGAGTACTGCTCCGTATATCGTGGAAAGAGCTCCCGCGTATCGCAAAAAGAGTTCGAGATTGGCAAGGTACTCTCTCCGACGAAAAAATGCTCAAAATTGAGCAGGAAGCCCGGGAGATTTACGATACCTATCTGCGCCTTGATCGTTTTTTCTCCGTAACCTTCGATCGGGAGATGAGTCCATATGCCAAACTGCTTTTCAAATCATCATGACTAGACTTTTCTACATTGCCAATATGCGTTTCCCGACCGAGCGCGCGCACGGGATTCAGGTGGCAAAAATGTGCGAAGCATTTGCGCGAAATGGCGCACGAGTCACACTTCTCGTGCCTGACAGAAAAACTCTTTCCACCGACCCGTTTTCGTATTATGGTTTAGAGCGCAATTTCACTGTTGAGAAAGTACAGGTGCCGGACGTCGTCTCTTTTGGCGCTATCGGTTTTTTCATTGAATCGTTTTTGTTCGCGCGGCGGGCGATCAGGCATGCAAATAAGGAGCAGGGAAGTATCGTGTATACACGCGAAGAATGGCCGCTCTTTTTCCTTCCCGACCAAGTCGCTTTTTATGAGGCGCATCAACTCCGCAAAAGCCGTTTCTTCCGTGGGCTCATCAAACAGGCGAAAGGAATTGTTTCAATCTCACAAGGACTCAAAGACGCGTTGGTTCTAGCGGGATATCTGGAAGGGAAGATACTCGTGGCTCACGATGGGTACGATGAGAAACAGTTCGTGGAACGTATCTCAAAATCGGAAGCGCGGACACGTCTAGTACTTCCGCAGGACAGGAAAATTGTCATGTACGTTGGAGGACTTGAAGCATGGAAAGGAGTAGAGACCTTATGTCAGGCCGCGCTGTTCTTAAAAGCGGATGGCATACAGGTTGTTGTTATAGGAGGGACGGGGGAAGAAAAGAAAAGGTTTGAGAAACGGTACCCCCTTATTACTTTTCTCGGCGCTCGTCCCTATGTAGAGCTTCCTCAAAATCTACAAGCTGCAGATATTTTGGTTTTGCCTAATTCGGCCACGTCGGAACTTGGCAGCAAATTTACATCTCCGCTTAAACTCTTTGCGTATATGGCTTCCGGAGTTCCTATGGTTATGGCAAACGTTCCGGTGCTTAAGGAGGTAGTCGGTTCAACGCAGGCAATTCTATTCATGCCGGATGACCCTCACAGTCTTGCAAACGCGATTGGAAAAGCTTTGGACGATCCAGAGGCCGCTCAACGGACACAAGCGGCAAAAGATATGGTAAAGGACTTCACTTGGGACAAACGGGCAAAAAATGTGTTAGCGTATATCACACAGCTATGCGGAACAGAATCCTTATAACCGGTGCGAGTGGATTTACAGGGAGGCATCTTACGGCGGAGCTTGCCACCGATAAAACCTGTACGCTCTTTCTTGCCGACCGA
>JBBUCR010000124.1:0-4303 GCA_038057695.1 Patescibacteria group bacterium
CAGCCGGCCATCGCCATATCGCTTCCTTTCGCGCCGAGGGACTCTGCGACGACAAGACACCCGACCATAAGACCGATAAGAATGACGAAATTGAACACCACCGCGACGTTGTCAAACGCCGTGCCAGTAATCGCGGCGGCAAAGCCGGTGTTTTGGCCTGAAGCACTGCCGATAAGCCCCGTTTGGAACGCCGGCGAGTTGATGGTTTTAACGACGACGTAGGCAAGCGCGAGGTAGAGCGGGGCGAAAAACGCCTGACTCCAGAGCTTGCTCCACCACTGATGCGCCATCCCCGACGCTCCGGGGAGAATGAGCCCGACGAATGCGAGCGGCGAGAGCATCATCAGCATAATGAGCGTAATCGCGCGGTAGATAAACATAATCGCCGCCGCGAAAAACACCCAAGCTGTTACAATGATGAAGAGCGAGCCGAACGCGCCGATGAGAATGATGTTGGTGGGTGAGAGCTTTCCGCCCTTCCCGGAGGCATTTGCACTCTGAATCATATTATCTGCCCCAAGGCCGGACTGTTTTCGGTCATCCGTGTTATACAGCGTTGAGAGCTTAAGCCCATAGAGGAACGATTCGGAAAGGCCGCTGTCGTAGTCTTTCTCCTTTCCCGGCTCCACAATCAGCGAATAGAAGTGAAGCGCGGCGACATTGGACACGTCAACCACCGCTTTCGTGATGAAAAGCGAGAAGTTCATAAAGAGCGCGACAAGCACCATTTGCGCGAGGAGTCCCCACGCTTTTTTACCGTTGTCGCCGATGCCGAGTGTGATGGAAAGGCCACACCAGAGAGAGATGAAAATAAAGACAATGTTGGCGAGGTCGCGGAGCACTTTCCAGCCGATGTCCACAACGGGAAGACGCGTTAGGAGATTGTTCAGGTTCAGCGTGTAGTCCAGCGTCATATTGAGAAGCACGCCGGCAATCCAGAGCGTCCGCGCCGAGAGCCACATAAAAAAGTTCATCACCTGTGCCACGCAACCGTTGAAGTTGAGACCTCCACCCGCGAAGCCGTTCCAACAGGAAAAATTATCTTTTTCGGGCTTAATGTTATTCGCCGCCGCCTGCGCTGTGCCAGTATTTTTTTCGGCCGCGGTCGGCTGTGTCCCCGCACTCGTGGGAGATTCTCCAATCGGAACGTATGTAGCAGGATTCTGTTCTACATAGTTCACTGGCTGAGGCGTTGCCGCAGGGGGTGTCAGACCCGTTATGTCACCAAATCCTGCTGTGTCGCTAAACGTGTCCCGTTCCGTTGGTGTATGGTACGGCTCTGCATCGGCGAGTTGCGCATTCAGAACAGCCGGCCCCACCAGCATCCACCCCGCCCCGCCGATAAACACGGAGAGAAACAGCGTCGCGATATGAAGTTTTCTGGTTCGGAGGAAGCGCATAGGGTATCTACTCTTTTTAATTAAAATCAGCCGTTACCGCCCCGACGCTCGTTCCCTCGTTCGTAAGCGCGTCAATCACAACTCGAAACTTCGTGTTTGTTTGCGGCGAGAGTTCAACCGATATCTGCACCGGCCTTGTATTTTGAAGCGATATATTTCTCAAGAAGAAAATCCCGTTCTCCGGCGCGCTTACGTCGTCTATCTTCGCGCCATCCACACCCTTCGCCTCATCGGTGTACTCTCCGTACTCATCAATCATCCTTCCAAGCAGGCGGACATTGTTCACCGTGTACTCAATGTTCAAACTGCTAAGCCGGCTTTTGAACGCGGAGGGGTCTCTCTTGAATCCGTCACTGCAATCGGCGCCCGGTGTTGTCGGACACGGCTCGAAGAACTGCGCACGGAACGAAACCTTGTCCTGTGTCTGATTTGGCGTGAAGGTAATAGGCTTGCCATCTGCCATTGTATCCCACACCGTGCTGTACCCCGCGACTGTGGTGAGCGTTCGTCTGGCGGTTTTTATGTTGGGAGCAAGCACGGTGAAAGAGAACGGGACAACTTGCGCCTGAGTATTTCCCGATGAATCCAATCGGGTCTGCCTTCCGATAACACGCACCTCGGTTAAACCAAAATCACCATTAACTTGACTGATAATCGTGATGTAGCGACCCCTAATCGGCGCATTTGCGGGTTTAAGTGAGGGAACGATTTCGTGGGCAGTCACACCTGTTCCTGCAACATATGTGGCCTCGTGCATTACGCTGGGGTCAGCATTCGTTTTCTCTAGATACACATAACTGTTATACACAGGGTTGTTGCTGTCCAGCAGCAGAGGGTGCTCGATGTCCAGGGGATTGGGATTACGCACTATTGGGTCTTCATTCTTGATAACCACCTGCATCGGGAGGCTTGAATTGTAAGCGCCATGCGCTGGAACCCCCATCCCCTGTGGGCCATAGAGCTTTATTTCCGAAATTTCCGTGTTGGTCAACTTTGACCCCCCCACTCCCACGGCAAATTCACTGCCCTCTGTTTCAAGGTCAATGACAAACCACTTCTGTTTATCGTCGGCGTTAGTCAAAGCAGTCCCGTATGTATCATCCCCGAAAACATCCCCGTTCGTGAGATTTTGGGGACCATATCGTCTCCAATCGTCGATATACACGGAGTGTTGTCTTACCAATTTTCCCTGTGCGATATTACCGCTTACTATTTGTGCTTCCGAGGGCGGAGGTCTCGTAGTCCCGCTCGCGCCTTCCGTGTCTCCCGAGAGCACCCCGTGGCCTTGGGCCGCCGCGTCGTCAATGAGTTTATTCCATTCATTGGCGCAACCCGCTTTGACCGCGGAGAAATAATCGTTCCACGTTAGATATACAGTACCTTTCCTTGGGTCTATATTTCTTGTCGCGACGGCCTTATACGGGTTCTCCTTGCGTGTGTCTACATCAAGGTTGTCCGTCCACACCTTTAGACTTTCGGGGTCAATGGGTTCGGCAGTGTCTTCATAGGGTACATACAACCCGCTGTCTGTAAACGTTTCTTTAGTAGCGGGATAGTAGCGTAAACGGCAGTCAATACCCGGCGGCGTTTTAGCGTCTATCCTTGTCACCGCCTGCATCGGGTTCGTCAAGAGTGCGGCCGTGGCGCTCTGCCCGCTATCCGTAACGCTCCCCTTACTGGCACCAAGGAGACCCCCCACGCCGGTCATTGCCTTCACCAAAAGCTGGTTGATAAGCGCGCCAACCACTTCGTCAATTTCACTCGCCAGTTCCAGTTCGCGGAACGTGGTGGCAAGCGCGCCTGTTGTCTGGCTTTCAATAATCGTTCCCGGAGTCTTGATAGGGCCTTCCTTGATGCACGGACCTTTACGCGTTACCCTCCCTTGAGCGTCTTTCACATCCGGCCCCCACTTCTCACAACTTCGCCACGACTTAAATCCTTTGCCCCAGTCCAAAAGTTTAATCTGCTGGCCGGTCGCGGTGGTAATACTCGCGCTCATAATGCTGGTCGCGCCGATGTACGCCCCATACGGGTTGTTTGACTGCGTCCCGGCGATATGCACCCACCTGCTTAAATTGCCGGAGCCGACAGTACCGGACACGAAACTGTCGTATGCGCCCTGCACGTTCGCGATGACGTCCGAAAGCCGGCAGGTAACCTCTTCTCTCGTGCGGAGTCCGATATTGAGTCCGAGAGCGAATTTAATATTTAATCTAAACGGAGCGCAAAGAAATGGCGAAATATCCTGAATCACTTTGCCGATAGTCTGGTCGGCGACATCGGAGAGAAATCCTTCGGGATTGGTGATGAAGGACGGCGAACCCTCAAATCCGGTGTTAATCCAGTTCACGATTGATTGGGTGAAGGTGTGTAAAAGGGTTTTGGCGATAATTTTCGTCATGCTTTTCATAAAGCAAGACGCCCAGTTGGTTCCTGCCGCGCTGGAGGCCGTCTCCACATTTTGAGAAGTATTGCTGACGCTCACCGACATCACCAGTCCTGGGGCGGCTTTTGCTAAAGCGGTTCCGGCTGCGATTCCCTTGGCGGTGAAGCATTGCACCAAGGAAACAAGAGCCTCCGCTTTCTCGGGGCGCGAAAAAAGGAGCGCGGGCATAACCAGCGTTACGGCCAAAATACCGAGGAGAATTTTAGTGCTCGCCTCTCTCACATCCCCTTTAGTATAGCAGAACTTTGTGGATAAACCGTGTATATAAGGTGGATAAACCTTTTGCTTTCATCTCATTCTTCATCCCCCTTAGGAAAGTGAAATAGTCGTAGACTAGGGGTGCCTCCGTCTGCGGAGGCGGGGGTTGTCTCCCCCTTAGGAAAGTGAAATAGTCGTAGACTAGGGGTGCCTCCGTCTGCGGAGGCGGGGGTTGTTTTTCTCCGAATTAACTCTGCAA
>JBBUCR010000124.1:4403-6951 GCA_038057695.1 Patescibacteria group bacterium
GGGGTGCCTCCGTCTGCGGAGGCGGGGGTTGTTTTTCTCCGAATTAACTCTGCAATTTCCCGCAGTACACTTCCCAGATGATTTCGCACTTCTCCTTCGGAAAACCGTAGGAACGCGACTCCAATCTGTTCCATTGCACGCTGTCGCTTCACGTCCTTATCAGTTTTTGCATCATGTGTTACGCCATCAATTTCAATAGCGAGTTGTAGCGGAGCACAGTAAAAGTCTACGATAAAGGATAAAATCGGTTTTTGTCGCATAAATGGGTAACCCAACTTCTTACCTTTCAACTCCTGCCAGAGCAAGACTTCGGCAAGGGTGCCATTTTTTCGGAGTTCTCGCGATAGTCCTTTGAGTTGTTGGTTATAGTAGATTTTCATAAGAAATCTTTCCCGAATCTCCCTTAGCAAAGGGAGCACTGCGTTCTGACGCAGGAGGGTTGTTAACAACCCCAGTCTACGACTACTCCGCCGCCCTCGCAGACTCAGGCACCCCTAGTCTACGACTATTTCACTTTCCTAAGGGGGATTAAGGGGGATATGCCACAACCACTACTGCATCAAAATATATCCTGCTTCGTTTTTTGTAAAAGTGATCTTTTTAAGAGCAAAATAATCCGAAATATCTTCAAAAGCGCGCACCAGCTTTTCCGCGGCCGCAGGATATGCCGAAGCAACCGCGAGCGTGTGTACCGGGTCCGTAAACGCAAGCGCCATTCCCGAAGTACTCGCGCGGAGCGCCTCCACGGCATTAAGCAGGTCCACGTGCATTGTCGCGACTCCCCTAGGAGTGGGAATTGCCAGAAACTCCGAAAGCATGGCCTCATAGCGCTTTATTCTGCCCTCCAGATTCGCAATATCCGTCTCATCATCGTTCTCCAGCGCGCGTTCAAAGATAATAAGCTCGCTCTCCCCTCCCTCCTTGTGAGCGTCAATCACGGCTCCCAGAGCGTTTCCGTACGCCCTTAGATCGGTTTCGGTATCTTCGCCCGAAAAAACGACATCGCTCTCCGTGTATACCTTGCTCGGTTTCGCTTCCGGATACCGCTCTATAAAATCCTCAATCAATTTCTGCTCCTCCTCTGCGGTAAACGCTTGCCCGGACTGTTTTAAAGCCATATATTTGGCGAATAGTTCCCGTGAAAGGCGTTCTGTTTCGGTCCAATCACCGCCACCCGGAACGGTTTTTGCCTTCACGGTCGCTCTGTCCAAGACGTCATTTGGGGGAGCCCCCTCTCCGGCAGTGTTTGCCGCGAGAGGGTTTCTTCCCGTCTTAATTTCCTCACCATCGGAGGTTTTGTCTCCGTCGGTGTCTTGGAGGAGCGCGTCCGTATGCCAGAGTTCCTCTTCCCAGTCCTTGAGGCCGTCATTATCCTGGTCTCGGGCAAGCACAGCCGCCGCTTTTGACGCTTGTTCGGGGGTTACGCGGTTAAATTTGATTTCCGAACGGCCGCTGTACATAAACCAAACGCCGCCCGCGAGTGCGACAGCTATAACAACACCCAGAATTATTTTCACAGATTTCGTCACATTTTTAAGTATATCATTGACGTAGAGACACAAAACACAATTTCCAAAAAACCAAACAAACTCATCAAACCATTCAAAAACACAAACGCTCCCTAAAGAGAGACCTTGTTGATTATAGCAGACAAGATATTACGGAGTTCCTCCGCTTCTTTCAAAAGCGGTAGTACCGCTTCCTTTTGTGAAGGGGTTGCCTCCAAAAGTAATTCAAACCAATACTGTGATTCCTTTGCTTCTTTTCGAGCAACTCGTAGGCGATAGATGAAGTCTTTCTTGCCTAACGCTTCGTTCGCTTCTCTGTAATTCGCTCCAACCGACCCAGTTGCCCGTATGGCTTGGCTGACCATTGGGTCATTTATCCTATTACAAGGTAATTTCTGACACACGTTAATCGCCTGCTTCGCAAAAGCAGTGGTACGATTCTCAAGTTCTCGATATCGGTTTGTGCTGTTTGACCCCATTGTATTTTGGATAGTTTGTTTGGTTTTTGTGTACTGTGTTTTGTGTTTTCTCTTTCTATTATCGCGGGAACGAAAAGACATTTCCCGGTTCGGTAGGAAGAAAACCAACCCCCTCACTATAGAACAGGTCGGAAACGGCAACGACCGCTCGGCCAAGGGCGATTGTCGTTTCTCCGTACGCGGTCATAACGGGGCCAGACAAGGACTCTCCCACTTTCGTTTCGGCAATGGCATGAATTGCCTTCGCGTAGTTTTGATAGGCGGTCGCAAGGGCGGAATGCGCCCCTGCCGCTTTGGGAGGAGGCATTACCGCCGCGATGTCGGCGGCCAGCCGGTCGTACTTTTGGGCAAGCCGTGCGAAACCCTGTAGTGAGACGTCGGTCACTTTCTTATATCCCGCCACGCTGTTCCAAAACGCGAGCTCGGCAGTAGCATCCACGGCGGCGTTTTGTATAAGTGTCCCGAGTTCATTTCCGAAAGTGTGTAGCGGGTTTTCATCCCCCTTACTAAAGGGGGTGCCGTAGTCTACGACTATTCCATATTCTGATACGGCGGGGGTTG
>JBBUCR010000125.1:0-4301 GCA_038057695.1 Patescibacteria group bacterium
CAACAAATTTGTCCATTTGTCATACCCATGATTTCTTTGGAGAACCTAAAAAAGGCGAAGCAAAAACTTTTTGGACCGCGTGTCTATTTGCGTGCTCTCGAGGTGGGGGATGCTACCGAACGCTATTCCGGCTGGCTTTCCGACCCGCAGGTTAACAATTTTTTGGCTACGAAAAGCGCGACTGTCCCACAGCTCAAACAGTATATCACGGAGAAAAATCAAAAAGACGATTGCGTGTTGCTCGGCATTTTTCTTAAGGATTCTGATGCGATGGTCGGCACCATTAAGCTTGAGTATATTGACTATGACAAGCGGACGGCGGATATCGCCATTATGCTTGGTGACCGGAGCCAAGCGGGGAAAGGACTCGGCGGTGAAGCGATGCGGGTGCTTATTCGGTACGCTTTTTCCAACCTCGGTCTCTCGGAGATAACTCTCGGTGTTGTCGTTCAGAATGTTGGAGCCGTTCGGGTCTATGAGAAACTTGGATTTAAAGAGATGGGGAGAAAGCTTGGTGTGGTAGAGTATGGAGGTAACGTATATGACCAGATGACTATGCGTTTGCAAAAAGTACAGTAGTTGTTCACGATATATGACGCACATTCTTGCAGTTATCCCCGCACGCGGCGGGAGCAAAGGGATTTTAAATAAAAATATCCGTAGTTTCGCGGGTAAGCCGCTTATTATTCATACCATTGAAGCGGCGAAGCAGTCGCGCCATATCACAAAGATTGTGGTGTCCACTGATTCAAAGAAAATAGCTGACGTAGCGAAAAAGTATGGAGCCGATGTGCCATTTCTCCGCCCGCCGGAATTCTCAGGCGACAGCTCCAAGGTAACCGACGCCATTATGCACCTATGCGAAAAGATGCGGAAAGAAAAGGCCTATAAGCCTGACTACATAGTGCTTCTTCAGCCGACCTCTCCGCTTCGCACCGGCGCGGATATTGACGGAGCGCTTGACCTGCTCTTTGAGCGAAAAGCTCCCGCGGTCGTGAGTGTCTGCCGCACGGAGCAGCTTTTGTTCACTAAAGATGAAAATGACGCGTTGGTGCTGGTAAGTGACAAGGCATTTCTTACATCAAGCAACCGGCAGGAGCTTCGCGATACCTACAAGCTTGACGGTTCAATGGTTTATGGCATTAGGACGGATGTGTTTCTCAGGGAAAGGAGTTTTCTCCCCGAAGGGGTCATCGGTTACGAGACTCCCCGCTGGAGATCCGTCGATATTGACGAGCCGGAGGATTTTTTGGTCGGAGAACTCCTTTTCCGAAATCGGAAAAAGATAGAACAGTCACTTAAGAAATTTCATTAGACCGTCTCTATGAAAAACAAAAATAAACTTAAAAAAGGAAAGGGGGCCGCATTGTGGGAAAAAGCAAAAAGGCTTATACCGGGAGGCAACCAACTTCTCTCTAAGCGGGCGGAGATGTTTCTGCCGGGGTTTTGGCCTGCGTATTACGAAAAAGCAAAGGGAATAGAGGTTACGGACCTTGACGGGCGGACCTATTTGGATTTTTCCATTATGGGAGTCGGTGCGTGCATCCTTGGGTATGCGGATAAGGACGTTAACAGGGCGGTCAAACGAGCGGTTGACCGTGGTTCAATGTCCACTCTTAATTCTCCCGAAGAGGTAGAGCTCGCAGAGCTTCTCTGTGAACTGCACCCTTGGGCAAAAAAAGTTCGCTATGCGCGGACGGGAGGAGAGGCGATGGCTATTGCCGTACGCATTGCCCGGGCGCACAGCGGGAAAAGCAAGGTCGCTTTTTGCGGATATCACGGGTGGAATGATTGGTATTTGGCCACCAACCTCTCCGATACCCAAGGACTGAACGAGCATCTACTTTCCGGTCTCGACCCCGCGGGGGTACCGCCGGCACTCCAGGGGAGCGCCTTGCCGTTTTCGTATAATCGAATCGATGAACTTGAAGCACTGGTGGCTCAACATACGGATATCGGAGTTATTATTGTTGAAACCCTTCGTCATAACGAACCAGAACAGGGATTTCTCCAAAAAGTTCGTGCAATCGCGACCCGCACAGGCGCGGTGCTTATCTTTGACGAGATCACGGTCGGTTGGCGGATAGCCCTCGGCGGAGCACATATGCACTATGGGGTCCACCCGGACATCGCGGTACTCGGGAAATCAATCGCAAATGGATATGCCATGGCGGCGATTATCGGGAAGAAAGAGGTCATGGATTCGGCGCAAAAGACATTTATCAGCAGTACGTTTTGGACCGAGCGTATTGGTCCGGTCGCGGCGCTCGCAACCATCCGCAAAATGAAAAAGCGGAATCTCCCTAAACACCTGAAACATATCGGGTCGCTTATCGGTGACGGATGGCAGAAACTCGCCTCCAAGCACGGCCTGAGACTTCATGTACATGGACCGGAGGCACTCGTCGGTTTTGCATTCAAGTACGGTAGCGAAAGCCAGGCAATTCGCACGCTCTTTACTCAAGAAATGCTGAAGAGAGGATTCCTCGCCTCGGGTAGCGTGTACATTTCGTATGCCCACACCGAAGTCTTGGTGAGAAAATATCTTCGAGCGGTTGATGAAGTTTTTGGTATCATCGCGCGCGCGATAGCGGGAAAGACGGTCCACGCGCTTCTTCAGGGTGACGTAGCCCATAGCGGTTTTCAAAGGCTAACCTAACATTGCTATGGCAAGCATTCCGATCATATTTCTGCAAATAGGGCTCGGATCTATGGGGAAACGCCGTATCCGCAATCTGCTTCTGCTTGGCGAGAAACATATTATCGGTTTTGACCTTTCCCCCGAGCGACGCAAAGAGGCGGAAGAAGCGTATAGCATTACGACCGTTGATTCACTCCAGAAACTTTCCGATAAAGAGTACGACGTCGTTATTATTTCAACTCCGCCGCACGCGCACGGCGAATATCTCCGGCGCGCCGTAAGCAAGCAGAAGCATTTCTTTGTTGAGGTCGCCACGAACGATGACGGATACGCGGAGGTACTCGCAAGCACCTATCCCGGGGTCAAGGCGCCCTCATGCACCTATCGATGGAATACCGCCGTGCGAATGCTCAAGAAGAACATCGAGGAAGGGAACATAGGCAAGGTATTGGCATTTCAGTATCATATGGGGCAGTATCTTCCCGATTGGCATCCGTGGGAAGATTATCGAACCGTGTATTTTTCAAAAAAAGAATCAAGCGCGTGTCGCGAGATGTTTGCCTTTGAGCTTATCTGGCTGAATTATCTTTTCGGTTCCACGGTCAAAACAGTTTCGGGTTCCATTACCAAACTTTCCGACCTTGAAATGGATGCCGACGATACCGTAACCGCGACGATTTCTTACGAAAATAACGTGCGCGGTACCCTCCTTATCGATGTTATTTCACGGAAGCCGTTCCGCACGTTACGCGTTCTTGGAAGTGAAGGAGTGCTCGAATGGGAACGTTTCAATCAGGAGATACGCATCTATAACGCGGTTTCAAAACAAACCGAAGTCATTTCTGTTCCAAAAGGGGATCCGGAAAAAGGATACGTGAATGAGGAAGAGATGTACATTGAAGAAATGAAAGCGTTTGTGAGTTCAATACGAGGAGGCGCGCCATACCCATATTCGTTTGATGAGGACCGTGTCAACTTGCAGGCACTACAAAGGCTTGTTAACAATAGTACATAGCGACAATGAAACGAACACATACGAAACAACAAAGAGAAGCACTCAAGTATTTTGGCGCATACGCGGCGGATTGGGACAGAAAAGCCCAGACATCCGTCCAGAATGAAGTCAATGTGATCGCACAGCGCAATAATTTTGTCTTGAAGGTTGTCAGCGAGAGAAAAAAAGTCCGGGCCGCGCTTGATGTCGGCTGCGGAACCGGAGATTTGGTTTGCGCACTCGCGAAAACCGGCGTAGACGCCGTGGGAATTGATTTCGCAAAAGAGATGATAGCGAGAGCAAACAAACACAAAGAAGAACGACATCTCACAAAAGCTCACTTTGAACATACTTCCGTTTTTGACTATTCAGTTTCCAAAGGCGCGTACGATGTTATTTCCGCGAATGGATTCATTGAGTATATTTCATACGCGGAATTGGAACGATTTCTGACGCTCTCGGCAGAAATGCTTGTTGCCGGAGGTTCGCTCGTTCTCGGTTCGCGTAATCGGCTTTTTAATCTTTTTTCACTTAATACCTTTACCGGAGAAGAAATGAAAGACGGCAGTGCCACCTCGCTTTTAGCCGAAGCTCTCGCGGTTGCGACTGCGAAACGTATTGCGGATCTTTCCCGTTTGAAGACACTGCCTCTTCAGAGAGAGAGAG
>JBBUCR010000126.1:0-16523 GCA_038057695.1 Patescibacteria group bacterium
GCATGGATGATAGCGGCACACTTCACAAAGAGAGAAGCCCCCGAGCTGTACTTTGGTGGGTTTTTGCGTTTGCCCTGTTCGTGCAAACGGTGTTTTTTTGTATCGTCTTTACACGATCGAATCTTAACCTTCTCGAGGCGTTCTCCGGATTTGACGGGTATTATCAGATTTCGGAAAATTTGCTCTCAGGAAACGGTTTTTCGCGGGATATTACCCCCCCTTTCCTTCCCGACTCCGTACGGACCCCTCTCTATCCTCTTTTTCTGGCCGGGTTTGCGGTACTTTTTAAAAGTTACTGGGCAGCACTTATAGTGCAGTTACTTTTGGGAAGTTTGATTCCGGTCCTTGGTTATCGTATCGCACGCGAAATAACCCCGCAAAAATGGATTGCGCCAATCGTTGCTATTGCACTTGCGATTGAACCGTTTTCCGTGCATCTTTCCTCAACCATCCGCAATGAAACATTTTTTACCGTTTTATTTCTGTCGGGAGTCTTTTTCTTTCTTCGCTACTGGAGAAACGAACACTGGCTTACCCTTGCGGGCTCATCGCTCTTTTTCGCGCTCGCAACACTCGTGAGACCAACTACCCAATATCTCCCGGTCCTGCTGGTTGCCACGATTTTCTGTCTTTCGCGAAGGTATATTACGCGAGCAATCCGCCATTCACTTCTGGTCGGAGCGGTTTTTCTTTTAGTCCTTGCTCCGTGGATGATTCGTAATACTCTGGTCTTTCAGAATTCCGCCCTCTCGGTTCAATACGCAAGTGTTCCTTTTGGCTATCTTATTCCCTCTGTTATCTCATTCGAGAAAAAAATCGGTTTTGAGGAGGCAAAGCGGGAATTCTACGCTGGAGAAGGAAATTTGAAAAGCTTTGAGGATATTAATCTCACCAACGCGACATATTATAAGAATCGCGCCATAGCGTTCCTTCTATCGCACCCGTTCGGCCTTATGCAATCCGTTGGCACGACATTGCTTACATTTTTCACCCACGACGGGAATGTGGAAGTCTTGGCCAGAATTGGGATTGAACCCGAAGTCCGACTGGAACGTCCCGCTTTTATTATGCTTATGGAATCTCCGTCGCAAATGCTCGCTCTGCTGCGAACGTTTCTTTTCAGCCCTATGCTTTTTGTCGTTCTTGGCCGACTGGCGTGGATAGTTATTTTCCTGTGTTTTTGTGTTGGCGCGCTAGCCTCTATAAGGACGCCGGAGCAGAGAGGAAAAGGGGTGTTCATGTTGCTTCTTATTTTGTATTTCGCTCTCACGACTGTCGCCGTCGGCCTTTCGGTTAACGCGCGATTCAGATACCCGGTAAACGCGCTCATTCTCACCTTCGCCGCGTATGGAGCGGTCAGTATGATACAGAAATATACGGCGGCGCACGCGTCGGCTCCTGCCGGCGCCAAAATCCAGCCCGAAAGGAGGTGACAGCCACTCTCCTTGCGTGGTTATGCATAACGTTTAGAATGAGTGCGGGTTTTACACTTAATGCATTACGCACGTGAACGGGAAAATTATCATAACGGGCAGTCTTGGATATATCGGGTCTGAGCTCGCGAAACACGTTAAGGCCAGCCATATGGCGTCTCTCCTTATTGATAAAGAGGCTCGCGAAGGAGTGGAGGGGTTGCAGCTTAACCTTTGTGATAAGGAGCGGACAGCGGGCGAGATTAAGAAGTTTAAGCCGACACTATTCGTCCACGCGGGGACGCATTCAGCGCTTTCGTACAGAGACAGCTTCCTTGAATCTTTTACCGAGGACTTTACCGCCTTGGCAAATATCTTACAATCATTGGCAGCTCAGCCGGATTGCAGACTGGTGTATTTTAGTTCTTCTTATGTCTACAGCGGCCTCCCGACAAACCAGAAAGTATTTGAGGAAAGCCCGCTTCGGCCAAACCATAATTTTGGGGTGGCCAAATCTTTTTTTGAGCAACTGATACTGCGTTCGTGGCCGAACAGCATTATCTTCCGGCTCTCTTCGGTTTTCGGTCCCGGGCAAGCGAAACATCCGAACACTATCCTGGGTTTCGCAAAAGAATGTTTGGAGAAAGGGGTAATAACTGTTTGGGGAAAGGGGGAGCGGAAGATACAGTATATTTCCATACAGAATGTCATCACGTGTGTCATGCAAAGCGATCGCTTGGAGCCCGGGATTTACAACCTTGGAGGAAATGACTATATTTCGGTGGCGGAAGCCGCGAAGCTCATTTCCGACTTCTACCACGCCAAGACTGTTTTCTTAAAGGAAAAACCGGAAGGAGAAACTCTTCCGTTTCTTGACAACCGGAAATTGAAATCGGCTTTCCAGGATGAACTTTTCACCCCTTTTATCGAAGGGGTGAAAGAATATCTCACGACCGTGAAATGAAAAAACCACCTGACAAAAAAGATGAAGCTGTTTCTTCTTACCTGTCGTACGTCGCGCGAATTGGCAAAGAGAAGATTCCTTGCTATGCGCCTTCCGTCGGTAGCGAAGAGCTGAAACTTGTTACCGATGTACTGCAGAGAAATTGGCTTTCAGAAAGCAAATACACCCGTGAGTTTGAAAGCAAACTTGCCGGTATCTGTGGCCGGAAATACGCTGTCTGTTTTTCAAATGCGACCGCCGCGCTCATCTCGGGAATGAAAGGACTTGGGCTTGGAGACGGAGACGAGATTATCGTCCCAAGTCTTTCGCATTCGGCCGACCCGAACTCAATTTCCGCGGCGGGAGAGACCCCTGTCTTTGCGGACGTTGACGAGAGTACCTTATGCCTATCGGTACCGTCTATTCAGACGGCACAAACACCACGGACAAAAGCGGTCCTGTACGTGTGCGCGTACGGGAACACGGGAGCGCTTGATGAGGTAGCTTTCTACGCGAAAAAAAATAAGTTGTTTTTGATAATCGATTCGGCTCCAGCTCTTTTCGGCACCTACAAAGGAATGCCTATTCCCTCATTCGGTGATTTTTCCGTGCTCTCCTTTTTCGCGGATAAAACCATTACTACCGGAGAAGGCGGGATGCTTCTTTCCGACAACGCAAAGCTTATCGGCGAAGCGAATATGTATAAACATGACGGCAGAAAGGAGAGAGGCGTGGATACGATAGAACGGAGAGGCTATAATTTCAGAATTACGGAACTGCAAAGCGCGGTCGGAGTTGCCCAGCTCGCAAAAGCGGACTATTTTGTAAAACGAAAAAAGGAAATTCTTAAAATCTACAGGAATAGGCTTGCGGGAGTAGCGGGGGTACGGGTGTTTGATTTCAATCCACATGCCGATGCCGTCCCCCACCGAGTTGTCTTGTTTGTCCCAGACGCGAAGAAATTAATCCGCCATCTTGAAACCCTCGGCATTGGCGCGCGGACACTCTTTATGCCGATGCACTCCCAACCAGCGTACGGAGAGCGGAAGCGCTTCCCCATCACCGAGAAGATGTTCAGAACGGGAGTGTGCCTTCCTTCGGCACCGAGCTTGAAAGAAGAGGAGATTGACTATGTGTGTGGCGAGATTACAAGATTTTATCAAACAAAATGAACGTACCGGCGACAAAACCATATTTCTCCCCAGAGGATATCCGCGTTATCACCAAACAATTCAAAGAAATCCTTGAAGGAAAGTCTTTTCTTTCAAGCTACATCCATACCGAGGAGTTTGAAAAAAAATTCTCCTCCTTTACGGGCACTCGTTTCGCTGTCGGATGCAACAGCGGAACATCGGCACTGGAACTTATATGCCGGAGCATCGGGGTCGCAGGTAAGGAGGTTATTTTACCCTCAAATACGTTCATCGCAACCGCGAACGCCATTTTGAACGCCGGAGGTATCCCCGTGTTCGCCGACTGCACCGACAATATGTGTATGGACGCGAACGACGTGAAAAAGAAAATCACGAGCAAAACCGTGGCGGTGATTCATGTACACATAGGAGGGCTTATCTCCAAGGATATTTTCGCGCTTCAAAAAATATGCAAAGAGAAAAAACTGTTCCTGGTGGAAGACTCGGCTCAAGCGCACGGCTCGTCACTGAACGGGGTTAAGGCGGGAGCATTCGGTGTCGCATCTGGTTTCAGCTTCTTTTCCACAAAAGTTATGACCACTGGCGAAGGAGGCATGGTAACCACAAATAAACCGTCGTTTGTGGAAAAAATGAAGTCAATGCGGGAATTCGGAAAAGTTAAAACAGGAATTTACATCAACTATCACACCTCAATCGGATACAACTGGAGAATGCCTGAGATTTCGGCCATTCTGGGAATTCGGCAACTTGCCTCTTTGCCAAAGTTTATACGGAGGAGAAACGAGATAGCAAAAATGTATGATGCGGAACTTTCGGGTGTTTCCGATATTCAAATCGTGCATCCCGAGAAAACCGCGATTAATAATTACTATAAATACATTGTCATTCTACCGAACCACGACCGGTCTCTGATTCACAAGGCTCTCCAGAAAAAAGACATCCAGCCGAGTGGCTATGTGTATGAGCTCCCACTGCACAAGCAACCTGTTTTCCCTTCCGCAAACAAACTTTCGTTACCAAAAACCGAATTTCTGTGCGCGCATCACATGTGTCTGCCTATCTTTTACGGTATGACCGACGCACAAGTACACTATGTCGCGAAAACAGTTAAAGAAGTCCTAAAGCAGGGGAAATAACATGAGATGCTTTGTTACTGGCGGAGCTGGTTTTATCGGAAGTCATCTTACGGATAGATTGATGGCCGAAGGAAGCGAAGTTGTCGTATATGACAACCTTTCGCTTGGGAAAAAAGAATTTCTCGAGCCCCATTTGGGAAATTCCAGATTTACCTTCGTAGAAGCCGACCTTCTGGAATCCGAAAAACTGAAAGAGGCAATGGACGGGAGTGATATTGTGTTCCACCTCGCCGCGAACTCCGATGTTATCAGGAGTGCCAAGAATCCGGATATCGATCTGCAGGCGGGGACACTGGCGACATATAACGTGCTCGAAGCGATGCATGCCGGCGGAGTGCGAAAAATAGTGTTCACATCAAGCAATGTCGTCTACGGAGAAGCGACGATATCCCCCACCACCGAGACATACGGACCACTCCTCCCGATTTCTTTTTATGGCGCGAGTAAACTCGCGTGTGAGGCTGTTATTGCCGCATACTGCCACAATTTTACTCTACAAGCGTGGATATACCGTTTCGGTAATATTGTTGGGAGACGACCCACACACGGTGTTGTCTTGGATTTTTACCGGAAACTACAGAAGGACCCGACGAGACTTGAGGTGCTTGGCGATGGAAAACAATCCAAACCATATATTGAGGTACATGACTGCGTTGACGGAATGCTTTTTGGATTTACGCACGCGAACGAACAGATAAATTTGTTTAACTTGGGCACCACGGGAGGTGTGTACGTGAAGGATATCGCAGATATTGTCATCAGGGAAATGGGGCTCAAAGATATGGCGGTACAATTTACCGGAGGAGTCCGCGGATGGCCGGGAGACGTACACACCGTGCGACTTGATGTATCCAAATTAAAGGCATTGGGATGGAAACCAAGATACCCCACTTCGCTTGAGGCGTTTGCCGCGGGAGCGAGGGATATTGTAAGCGATTTAAAAACAATACATCCGTGAATACGGCGGTCATCATTGCGGGTGGAAAAGGGACTCGTATGGGAGTGCTCGGTACAGAAACGCCAAAGGCGCTTCTCCCAATCGTGGGGAAACCTCTGCTCGCCTATCAGCTCGCCCTGCTCAAGACGTACGGGTTTAAACGTGTTTTGATAGTGACCAACCACCTCGGAGCACAGATTGAGAAGTTTTGCGGTACCAGTTCGCAGTTTGGCCTATCGATTCACTGCTTGCGGGAAAACAAACCCCTTGGTACTGCTGGAGCCCTTAAGTCGGTGGAAGAATATCTTCTCTCGGATTTCTTGGTGCTGTACGGGGACGAAATGATACATATGGACCTTGCGCGCCTGCTGGCTTTTCATCGTCATAACAAAACGACATTAAAGAGACTGCTTGGCACGCTTGCGGTACATCCAAACGACCATCCGGCGGACAGTAACCTGGTGGAGATAGACCGTGATAATTTCATTACGTCATTTTTAACCAAACCGCATCCGCAGGATCTCTGGTTTCATAATCTCGTGAGCACGCCTGTATACGTTTTCACTCCGGAGATTTTTAACTACATACCGGAGGGAGTATACGCGGATTTCGGGCGCGATATCTTCCCGCGCATCGCGTGTAAACAGAAAAACTTGCTCGCCGCCTATACCACCCCCGAATACATAAAAGATATAGGCACCCCCGAAAGACTTCGCGAAGTGAGAAAAGATGTCCGGAGCGGTGTGTTCGCGAGAATGAGCCTGAAGTATAAGAGGCCGGCAGTTTTTCTTGACCGCGACGGGGTAATAAATGAAGAAGTCGGGAACCTAAATAACATTGAAGATTTCACGCTTCTGCCACGCGTTGCGAAAGCAATTAAGAGAATAAACGAGAGCGGCTATTACGCAGTGGTTATTTCCAACCAGCCGGTCGTCGCGAAAGGCTTTTGCACGTATGATGATGTTGTTCGCATTCACAAAAAAATGGAAACCTTACTTGGGCGGGAGGGAGCGAAACTGGACGCCGTTTATTTTTGCCCACATCATCCGGACAAAGGGTTTCAGGGAGAAAACAAGGAGTATAAAATGGTATGTCGATGCAGAAAGCCGAAGACGGGAATGATTGAGACGGCGGCGAGAGACTTGAATATAGATATGCGGCGAAGTGTCCTTATCGGTGACAGAACTTCTGATGCTAAAACGGCGGAAAACGCTGGTGTTAGATTTTTTGGGGTTAAAACCGGAAGCGCACTCCATGACGGGGTCTTTACGCTGAGACAAAGACCACGCCGGTACAAGGACCTCTTTGCCATTGTAAACCGCCGCGTATTCATGCTATAACGTAGCCCTATATACGACAATTGTATGATTATTTCCAAGACACCCTTGCGTATGAGTTTTGTCGGTGGCGGAAGCGATTTACCGTCTTTTTACGAGCGCTCGGAGGGAGCGGTTATCACGAGTACGATTGATAAATATATTTATGTCACCGTTAATAAAAAATTTGATGGTGACATTCGTCTGAGTTACTCCAAAACGGAAACAGTAAGGAGACCTGAAAAAATCAAACATCCGATTGTTCGCGAAGTCTTGAAAAAACTCACTATCCCCGGCGGGATAGAAATTACTTCGGTCGCCGATATTCCTTCAAAGGGCACCGGCCTTGGTTCCTCAAGCGCCTTTACCGTGGGGCTCCTCAATGCCTTGCAAGCGTACAACCGACAGTTCAGTTCGCCACGTTCGCTTGCCGAACAAGCGTGCGAGATTGAAATGGATATACTTAAGGAGCCTATTGGGCGGCAAGACCAGCACAGTGTGGCGTTTGGCGGATTCAACAAAATTTTATTCCATGAAGATCACCGCGTAAGCGTGCACCCGGTGGTGTGCCTGCAGAATACAAAACATGATTTTGAGAAAAACATTCTGATGCTTTATACGGGAATAGGCAGAAAGGCGTCAGATGTACTTTCCGAGCAAAACGCAAACCTGGCCAAAAATAAAAAGATTTTCACTCTTATGAAAAAAATGGTTGCCCTCGCGCATGATTTCCATACCGAACTCCAGAAAAATTCTCTTGGCAGTGTCGGAGAAATTCTGCATACCGGCTGGATGTACAAGAAGGAGATGGCGATGGGTATTACCTCCTCTGCCATAGATAGGTGGTATGACATTGGCCGGAAGAACGGCGCGCTCGGCGGTAAAGTACTTGGTGCGGGCGGAGGAGGATTTCTTATGTTTTATGCACCCACAGATCGGCACGAGAAGATTTGCCGCGCGCTTCCGAAACTCCGTCCCGTCCCTGTCTGTTTTGAGCCTGAAGGCAGTAAAATAATTTTCATTCACGAATGAGTACATTCAATCCGCAACTCTATCTGGACAGACTACAAAAAGCGCTGGAAACGCTTGAAAGGGAGCGTGTTTTGTTTTTGGAAAAGAGGTTGGAGAGAGCGCTTAAAAATGGCACGCATGTTTTCCTTGCTGGGAACGGAGGAAGTGCGGCGACCGCTTCCCACATCGCATGCGATTTGGGTAAAACCATCATAAGCGGAAAGGCGGGGAAAGGAATACGCGTCACGTGCCTCAACGACAATATCCCTTTTCTCACGGCGTGGGCGAACGACGCGGGGTACGACCGTGTGTTTGGAGAGGGGCTTAAGAATGTTGCTCGGAAAGGTGATATATTTATCCCGATTTCCGCGAGCGGAAATTCGCGGAATATCTTGGAAGCTATCAGAGTCGCGAAAAAAATGGGACTGGAAACATTTGGTATGCTTGGATTTAACGGTGGAAAGGCGAAAACACTCTTGGACAATTACCTCGTGGTCCCGAGCAATAACTATGGGTTAGTGGAGGACATTCACATGATGATATTCCATCTTATCACCGACCATTTAAAGAAGATGCGGTAATTTTTGTATGGATAGTGTACGGAAAAAAATCGGTATTTTGGGAGGAGGAATCGCGGGGCTTAGCCTCGCGGATTTTTTGAATGAAACCTCAATCGCCATTCTGGAAAAAGAAAAGAAGGTCGGAGGACTCTGCCGTTCATACAATGCGGGCGGAGTTACCTACGATATCGGCCCGCATATTATGTTTTCTAAAAACCAAAAAGTCTTGGACTACATGACCGCTATTACCCCCACCAACCGTTTTAAGCGTTCAAATCTCATTTTTTTAAACGGGAAATTCATTAAATATCCTTTTGAAAATTTCTTGGCTCAAATAAAGGACAAAGAAACGATTGGGTATTGTCTTAACTCTTTTCTGCATAACCCGTACAAGGATATGCCCGCGGATAATATGCTCTCTTTTTTCCTGAAAACCTTTGGCGAGGGTATCACGCGAACATATCTCCAGCCCTACAACGAAAAAATCTGGAAATTCGACCCGGCAATGCTGGATACCCAGATGGTTGGCCGGATTCCCAAACCTCCTGATGAAGACATTATTAACTCTGCAAAAGGCAAATACTCCGAAGGATACCTGCATCAGTTGTTTTTTCATTATCCTAAAAAGGGAGGGTACCAGTCTATGATTGACGCGGTAAAAGAGAAAATCGAACAGAAGGGAGTGGAGACGTATGAAAACAGTGGAGTGCTGTCTGTAGTAAAAAAAGGCGCTGTCTGGATCGTTACCACACCCACGCGGGAGTTCCGCTTTGACCGTATCGTGAACTGTATGCCTGTCCACGAACTTATGAAGACGCTTACTAATGTGCCTGAAGACGTTATCCGTTCAGTAGAGCGCTTACTCTATAACTCCATCTATATTGTCATCGTTAACGTCAGGAAAGAACATGTAGGAAAACATTTTGCCTTTAATATACCCCAAAAGGATGTTATTTTTCACCGAATGAGTAAGCTTGATTTTATGGGCCGCCATTACCACAAATCGGGGTCTTCCACTTTCATGCTTGAAATAACGTTCCGGAAAAATGACCGCTATGACCATATGAGCGAGAAGCAGATTTTGGAACGCTCTATCGCCGATATGGTGCGGGTTGGTTTTATTGATTCAAAGAAGGATGTTAATTTTACTGACATACGAAAGGAAAAATACGCTTACGTTATGTACACGCTTAACCATAGGCGCGATACTGATGCGGTATTATCTTTCTTGCGCACGCGAGGCATTGAGTCATGCGGCCGTTTCGCCGAGTTCGAATATATGAACTCCGACAAAGTTATCGAACATACAATGTTTCTCGCTGAAAAATTAAATAAGGTATGACACAGAAATCAATACAACCTATTTCACTTGTTCTTGTCGTCCACCAGGAAGCCGAGAGCATAGAACAAGTTATTAAGGAATTTTATGAGAAGGTGACCAGTAAAATCCCCGGGTCAGAGTGCATTATCTGTGAAGACGGCAGTACGGACGGGACAAAAGATATTCTCCGGCGTATCAAAGACAGCTATCGCCTCACGCTTGATATGCGCGAAGGCAAACGCGGGTACACCAATGCCATGCGTGACGGGTTACAAGCCGCGAAAAAACCCGTTATTTTTTTTAGCGACAGCGACGGACAGCACGACCCTGCGGATTTCTGGAATATGTATGAAAAGCTTTCAGCCGCCGATATGGTGGTCGGATGGAAAAAGGAACGCAAAGATGCTCTGTACCGCCTGATACTCACGTATGTATTCAACGCGTTTATCGGGTTGTATTTTAACGTGCGCCTCCACGACGCCAACTGCGGCTTTCGACTGATGAGACGAGAGCTTGTTACTTTCCTTCTGAAACAGGAGTGGCTCTTGCACTATTGCAATAACGCCGAGCTTTCGGTAAAGGCTGTGTATGGGGGATTTCGTGTGGTTGAGGTGCCGGTAAGTCACTTCCCCCGTCGTTTTGGTATCTCGCGGGGACTTCCCGTAAAGAAATTGCCGAAAATTATCGTCCATATCCTCAAAAACTTCTGGCAGATCAAGAAAAACCTCCCACGAAAGATGGTGTCTTAGTTTGTCTTTTCAAAGAGAGTGTACCCGAACTGGGCTGCTCCCGCGGTATAGTCTTTGGCGATGAATTCTGAAAGCCAGATGGGTATCTGCTCCCCGGAAGGAATCACGATAACTTTCGGCTGTTTTTCCGTGAGTTTCGTCTTGAGTTCAGTGAGCGCCCCCGGCATGGCAAGTTGTTGTGTCTCAAAATATTTACTGGGACTGTTTCGTGACGCGTAGAAATAAATGGGGCCGGTATGAAGCCCGTAGACATAAATGGTGTCGCCGGGGGCCGTTATTTCCTTAACCAGGTTCCCGACAGTTTGAAATGTGTCATTGGTACCGCCCTTAAGAAACACGCGTATCACCGCGGGATAGCTGTTCTGAAAGAGCACAAAAAACGCGATAAGCAGGGCGACAAGGATTGCTCCGTGCTTTCCTTCCCATTCTTCCTCTCCCGCCGGCATCATAGGAGAATCCGAAGTGGATACGCGAGCTTCGTTGAAAAGATGACGGAGAAAGAAGTCGGCTACGATTCCGAACGCAATGGCCCATGATACGGCGAGGAGTTTAAGATGATGCGGAAAGTATGTTCCTTCAAGATTATAGGAAAGAAAATCAAAAATCACCCAGACAAGGAGCACCGAGGCGAAGGAGAGACCCGCGTCCCGTATCTTCCGGAAATAAACAGCGAGGAGAAATGCCGCGGTGGCAAGCGGAAATAGTTCTGGAATAAAAAAACGGGTGACAAATCCGGAAATCCGGTGGAGAAATCCTCCGGTAATAACGCCCACATTACCCTTGAGAAAAAAGAACCAAGCGCTATCAATGTAATCCGTAAATCTCCCGCCACTAAGAAGGTACGGGAGAATGGAGAACCCTGTTGCCACACTGACGCCAATAAGGAAGATAAGAATGCCGCGGCAAGTGCGCTTTACGTCGAACTGTTCAAGAAACGAAAGAGAAAAGAGGAGCGGAATAAGACTCACTACCGCGCTTTGTCGAAACGCTATGGCAAACCCCAAAAGAAGTCCCGACAGAAAGACGGCACTTTTTTGGTTTCTTGTGCTCTTAAAAGCAAAGAGTAAGAAAAAAGCCCCCATAACAAACACGTTCATGAACGTCTCGGTTTGCGCGTACGCGCCGTCAACCGCGGGAAGCGGCATAAGGAGAAGGAATATCGTCATTGAAAAAAGTGCGGAACGTCTATTCGCTACGTGCTTCACCATGACATACATAAGCACGGCTGTAAGGATGAGAGCGACGAGCGCGAGAAAACGCGGAAACCAGATGTTGGTCCCAACGAGCATGTAGGAAATAGAGTTCAGATAAAAGATACCGGGAGTTTTATTATCCGCGATGCCGGAATAAGGAAGAAGCTCTCCGTTTGCCCACGCTCTCCCGATGTACCCCCACCCCCCTTCGTCATTTCCGGTAGGTACCGCAAGAAAAGAGGCGACCGACAATAGCACGGCACCGAGAATGAGGATACAAAGCGGACTTTGAAGAAGTCGGATTGCTTTTCGCGCAACTGAGGATAGGTACATAGTCGGGTAGCTAAAAAGAATATGCGTAGTATAGCAACTTTGGAAAATACGTCTAAGGACCGCTCTTAATGCACTCTATAAGGTGCCGTTTAAGAAGAAGGGGGCACACCATTACGGGAAGTTGACTTGAAGCATAAAATATGGTTGTATCTCTGGAGCTGTTCTTCAGAAAGACGGCTCAATAATGCCCGCCATTGCGTGGGAATTTCTTTATTGCCAATCTTGACCCACAACGAAAGGAGTCCTTGTGGACGGCCTTACTGAATTCGAAAAACTGTACCAGCTAAACACTATGGTCTTGACCGACTCGGCTCCCGTTGCGAACGGACCGCTTCCCGTATATCTATTCACTGAAACACCGGACAATCAGGAGTCAGTGTTGAAACGGGCTTCCATACTGCATCACAGGGGAAGAGCTTCACACGTTCTCCTCATTGATAACCTTGGCGGGAGCAGACCTGGCTACCCAGGTTGTCCTCCATGGGAGAAGCGCTTGGGGGAATTACGGATTCCGAGTCAGAAGATAGTTACTATCCCGTTCACCGCGCCCGTTCTGCACACCCTATCTGAAGCGTGTGCCATGGTGGAGTTCGCGAAGAAAAACGGTTGGAATGCGGTAACGATTGTCTTCCCGCCGTTCCACGGCTCTCGTTGTTTTCTTTCAGCGATAACGGCGGTGCGTCATCTCAATCCTGGAATGCTCGTGTACTGTGAGGTTGGCACGACAGAACCGTGGCATGGACACGCGGTGCATTCACAGAACGTCGTGCAGGGTCTTCGGAAAGACCTCGTCGTTGGGGAATTGCGCCGTATTAAGCGATATCAGCGCAAAAACGTGTTCCTGCGGCTCCTAACGGATGGAGTTCTGTTTCTGAAGGCCTCCCTTCGGGATGGGACACTCTTTCAGAAACTCCGGAACATACGGCACTACGCCAAACAGGGTTCACCTATGCCACTCTGTTCCACAGAAGACGCTCTCGCCTATCTTGAGTGGCGAGATACAACAAAATAGCGCTCTAAACGCGCTTAAGTAACTCACTTCGCACCCAGCCGCCAACTCCCTGAGAGTGGCGGCTGATTTTTATATGCCTACCGCTATTTTTTCCTGTACACCAAAAAACCCTCCGAGAAAGCCTTATCTTCTTGAAACCGCGAAGCAAGGATGTCTCGTTCATCTCGAGAAAGAATATCTTCCGACTCCAGTACCAGTGTGGCGGGGAGTTTCTCGGGAGAAAGGTAGAGAATATGCGGACCAAAATCCCATAGTCCATAGGTAGAGAGGTATTGGTATTTCTGGAATGACGGAATGAAGCTCGCGACCTGTGGGACATTAATGACACCTATCGTGTCTTGAGAATAGTTCGTATACAAATACAGAATTGTCTTCTGCGTTTTCTCGGACGGATAAAGGTCGGCGAAAGTGAAGAGGTGAATGGTCTGGAAAAGAACCGCAACAGCGATTGTCACTCCTATGGAAACGGGAATCCAGTTCTTCCGTTTTGCGCCATCTTCTGGATTCCCGCCGGAGTTTATCCCGAGTCTCCCCGAGGGGCGGGAATGACAGAGAGATAAAACGAACCGCACCAGCGCCGGAAGCGCGATAAGGAACAAAATAAACACCAGGAACTCGGCGGCAATAAGATAACGGAGATAACCGAGACTGCGAAGGTACTGGAGAAGCGAGAGCGGAAGATAGGTTGCTACAAGAATAAGAAGAGTTTTATGTTCCCGAAGCAAATTCCTCTCGTAATAGAGCGCGACGACAACTCCGACGAGGAGCACCCACATATAAAGAAGCGCCGTGGATGTATAGAGTGTCGGCAAGTTGGTTGAGATGTTAGCAAGCGCGCTGAAACCCGCCTCCTCGTAAGGGTTTGTGAAATGAGCGAGAATATTTTGCGTGAGTCCTCCCCTTACAAACTCGCCCATATAAATAACAAACCACGGTATGAGGGCAAGCACGGCTCCTCCGCCCAAAATGCAGAGGTCGGTCACTTTTCTTTTCCATATCTCACTCCGGAAAAGCATCATGAGCGCGAAAGCGGGAATGAGAAACACAAAGACGGAAGGTTTTGAAACCACCGCGAGACCGAGAAGCAGTCCGGCAAAGAGCCAGCGCTTTCGCTCAAAAAGATACAACGCGCACAGGAAGAAAAGAAACCCGGGTATCTCCCCCATAACACTCCGGCCGTTACCGTAGAACGGAGCGAAGGTGGCTATGAGTACCGTCCCGCTGTACGCGGTAAACGCGCCCCACAATTTTTTCGCGATGTAAAAGAAGAAAATAACAAGTGCACTCATCCACAGGAGCATATAGACGCGTGCCTGCGTAAGACCGAATCCGAACACCCTGAAAAATCCCGCGAGCGGGACCGTCACTGTATATCCGGTGGAGCCGACCGTCGCTCCCTGCCCCGAAAACGTGTTCGGAGCGATAACGAGGTCAAGTTTGCCGAAATCGGAAAAATTGTGCGCGAGCTCAACGTTAATAGCCTCGTCGTACCAGTAAGCAGGCTTTGTGGTCAGCGTGGGGACCGAATAGAGAGCAACGAACAGCAGGACACCGACAAGAAAAAGTCGTTGGCGTTTCAGTGTGGACATACACATCAGAAATTAATTTTCTCGTCAACGATATAGTGCGGCCGCTTCTTTACCTCGTCAAAAATCGCGCCGACATATTCCCCGATAACGCCGAGAAAGAGAAGCTGAAATCCGCCAAGCACCGAAAGCAATACGACAAGCGTCGCGTATCCGGACGGGAGTGCTTTCAGAAAGAAGAACTGAATGACGGTAAAGAGCGCGTAGCAAAACCCAAAGAGCGCGAAGAGGAGACCTATGAGTGTCGCTACGCGCAAGGGCTTCCGGCTAAACGAGACCGCGCCGGAAAGCCCGAATGTGATGAGCCGTGAGAGAGGATACTTGCTTTTACCGGCCTTGCGTGGGTTCGCGGTGAAGCGCACCGACGCCTGATTGAAGCCTATCCATGGCATAATGCCACGCAAAAACAGGTTGCGTTCGCGTATCTCGTTTTTGAGCACGTCCGCGACCTTGCGCGATATGAGCCTGAAATCGGCCGCGTTGCCGCTAATACGCACATCGGAAATCCTGTTCAAAAGCCAGTAGAAAATATCAGAACACCACTTCCGGAGGAGACTCTGGTCTGACGCCTTCTCACGGACGGTAAAGACAACTTCGTTCCCTTTTTCAAACTCGGCGAGCAGTTTCGGTATAAGCGAAGGCGGATGCTGGAGGTCGGAGTCCATCATAACGAGGACATCGGAGTCGGCGTAGTCTATCCCCGCGAGAAGCTGCATCTGATGTCCGAACCGCGAAGAAAGCCAGAGAACGCGGAGATCCTTGTCCTTCGCGGCAAGTTCTTTGAGAATCGGAAGTGTGAGGTCGGTTCCGCGTCCCACGACGAAAAGCATCGTGGCGCGATATCCCACAAGCGTGCCGAGCGTCGCTTTAAGCTCACGGTAGAAATCGGCTATGACTTCTTCCTCATTGTAGACCGGCGCGATGACGGTAAGTGTACGCATACAGATTAGAGCTTCATTACCTTACTGATATCGGCAAAGATTCTGGGGACGACTATTTTCCCGGGTACTTCGTGTTTCCCCTCACGTACGATACTGAAAGACAATCCTTCCTTTTTGAGCATACGTCGCAACAGGGCGCGACAGGAAAGGTCTTTTCCGCTACCGACGTTATATATCTCGCCCTCTTTTCCTCGTTCCATGACGTCCCGATAGTACCTGATTGCCTCGTCAATATCAATATAATCACGCTGAACGGAGAGTTTGCCTGTGACAATTTCCCGTATTTCACCGCGTGCGTATCTCTTTATTTCCTCCGCCATCTTGCCGGCGAACAATGTCGCGGAGACTCCTTCCCCCAGAAGGTTGAACGGTCGGACAGCGACAATGTTGAGTCCGTACAAACGGATATAGGTCTGCATAAGCTCCGTCTGAAATAATTTGATAAGCCCGTAAATAGAGACAGGGCGACAAGGGTGATTTTCGGCGACAGGTTTCCTGGGAGAAATTGGAAATCCGTACTCCGCGGAGCTCCCGACCAAAAGAATACGGCAAGGCTTTCGCGCTTCGCGAACCGCGTCCAGAATATTTTTCGTCGTAACGACATTTGACGTATAATCGGTATTAAACTCATTGGTATAACTTCCCACCAGATGGAATATCTTATCGGGACGAATCTTTCGTATCAGGCGAGTAACCGCATCCTTGTCCGAAAAATCACATACGTGAAAATGTGAGTGGGGAATCTTCGGCGCGTTTCGGTCGGCAAGAAAGAGTTTACAGGTTTTATCGGAGGCAAGCTCCGCCGTGAGATGCTTCCCCGTAAATCCGCTCGCGCCGGTTATAAGGATTCTTTTGTGCATACCCGTGTGATATACGCTAGCACATATTTCGCCCGTTTGTCCCATGTAAATTCTTCCGC
>JBBUCR010000127.1:0-7034 GCA_038057695.1 Patescibacteria group bacterium
CGAGGTCAATAGAACTAAAAGCTTCGTTTTGCATATTTAGAATGAAATAAGAAAATGATATACGTATTTTACAAGCGACACACCGCTTCCCACGACAACAATCCAATATAAATTGCTGATAAGTGAACTTACGATAAAGATACTGCTATCCCTGACTCTCATGCCGTCGTATCGGTTCGCCCCTTTCCGCATAAAAGCCGTCACGATAAACGGAGTCGTCAGTATTGAAAGAACGATGATGGTTACCATGGCGCCTTTGTCGTGGAGCCAATGAATAACCGCGCCCAACCTTCGCTGCTTATTTTCAGCTTCCTTTAATGTTTCAAGCGCAAGCCAGTCCTTCTTTAACCAGTCATAAAACTGTAAGGTCAAAAGGTCAACGATGATTGACGCGAACATCACGATAACACCGCCTTCAATATTCCCGTATTTCCAAAGAATGAAGGAAACAAAGAGATAATCATACAGCCATGATCCCCAATAGTAAGCACTGATTCCGCCAAACCAGAGCCCCAATCGGCGCGCAAAAGGGGAAGATAACGCGTCTGCGAGTTGCGCTTTCATTTTCGTAAGGATAGTCTTAACATACTGGAAGATTTTACCAAAATGTATACGTTACTAGTATGCCGCAAAAACCTACAAAAAAACAGTTGCTCTCAACCCCGGTTGAGCAGATAGACATTAAGAAATTTGACACAACGCCTCTTATAGAGGCTATGGCGAAGATGTCATTTACCGCAAGGGACACCGCAAGCGCGGCAAAGATTTTGGACTTGATGATTAAGGACAAAGACTGCACCGTTATCCTGACGCTCGCCGGAAGCACCAGCGCGGGCGGGTGCATGGACATTTACACCGACCTCGTGAAGCACAATATGATTGACGCAATCGTGGCGACGGGAGCGAGTATCGTGGACATGGACTTTTTTGAGGCGCTGGGTTTTAAGCACTATCAAGGCACTCCGTTCATTGATGACCGCCTCCTTCGGAGTGTCTACATAGACCGCATTTACGATACGTTTATTGACGAAAAAGAATTGCAGAAATGCGATATGGCAATCGCGGAAATAGCCGAGACTCTGGAGCGGCGGCCATATTCCTCACGTGAATTTATCGCGGAAATGGGTAAGTACTTGGTGGAAAGAGGAAAGAAAAAGAATTCACTTGTGCAGACAGCGTATGAGTGCAATGTTCCGATTTTTTCCCCGGCTTTTTCCGACAGTAGCGCGGGGTTCGGTCTTGTGCTTCATCAGGTTAAACATCCGAAGAGCCATCTTTCCCTAGATTCAGTAAAGGACTTTTACGAGCTCACGAAAATCAAAATGGAGGCGAAAACGAGCGGGCTTTTTATCATCGGCGGAGGAAGTCCGAAAAATTTCGCGCAGGACACGGTCGTGTGCGCCGAAGTGCTTGGCACGAATGTCCCGATGCATAAGTACGCCGTTCAAATCACCGTCGCGGACGTCCGCGACGGCGCCTGCTCAAGCTCAACACTGAAAGAAGCCGGCTCGTGGGGAAAAGTGCACCACGAGTATGAACAAATGGTATTTGCCGAGGCTACCTCTGTGCTTCCCCTTATCGCGAGCTATGTCTATCATCAAGGCAACTGGAAAAATCGCAAAAAGCGCGCATGGAGCACATTCCTAAACGATGCGAAGTAATCGGATGCCTCTTTCCTCTATTCCGAAACAGATGACCCGTCCGCCACTTGCGCGGTGGCTGTTTCCTCCCCTTCCACAATGTCATAGTCCTTGGAAACAAAACTGCGATAATAGGTCAGAAAGAGGCTAACGACAATCAGTCCCGCGAGAGCGCCTAAAAGCATTTTTGATTCTCTATTCATACCAGGTGCGGTTAAAGTAAATTACGCTGCGGGTAGCGCGTACCGCGTTTGATGAAATGCTTTTCAATATCGGTCAGTCCGAACGTATCTTTGAAATACGTGACTATTTTCGCGGTATCCAAACCGTTTTTGCATGTGTACACATCCGCGGTAAGGAACCGGCGTTCGGTGAATGTGTGAATGCTGATATGACTTTCGGCAATTAAGACGACGCCGGAAACTCCGCCGGGGTCCTTGCTGTCGTTGCCCGGGAACACCACCAATTGCGGTTCAGCGATTTTTCGCATTCCAAGAAGACCGGGCAACTCATTGAGACACCGCAAAACTAGCTCCTTGTTATTGAGCTTTTTCTTGTCTCCGTCATAACCGTCTATTGTCAGGTGCTCTCCGAAGTGCATAGCAATACGAATACTTTACGCTACTACTTCTAGTATTTCGTCGCCTCCGCTCCTCAACGACGAAATTAATACGAAATACGAAAAAGTATGGAAACAGTATAACATAACGCATAAAACCCCGCCCTCAGGCCGTAACTGCTTACGGACTAAAGGCGGGATTCTCCAAGAGTAAAAAATCGGTCGCATACGCGACCAACTACTTCGGAGGATTCACCGCGCTGTGGGAGCAATCTGGGTGAAGTATAATTGCTTTTGGAAGTTTTTACCAATTCTGTTGTGGATAGAAATTAGAAATCACTCGGAAAATACTCTGAAATACGAAACGCTCTGCTCCGTCATTGCGAGGGCAGAGCCCAAAGCAATCCAGGCGTGCCTTCCAGTTGTTTCTGGATTGCTTCGCTACGCTCGCAATGACAGAAGGGGTACAGAACGAGAGTTTCGTAATCAAAGGAAAATAATACGTTTGCAGTATTCTTGAATTAGTCCGAACGCATTTCGCCACCGCAGGCGGAGAGGAATTCACCCCGCGAAGATTCGGAAAGGCGGCGGAGCTGCACCGCTGACAATTTCAAGTTTTTCTTTGGCGGCATTAAATTATGCAAATTCAAGAACAAAAGAATAGTGTGGGTATCCGACACAAACAGCAAAAGGCGCAATATACGCTAGGTCATTTTTTTCAGATTCGCAAATCCCACTACAATTATCACAAGTGGGATAATATACCCAAGAATACCGGAGATGCCAACGATCAATCCATATCCGATAGAAAGTACCGCCATAGTTGTATAGACATAAACTCCCCACTTACGCATTTTCCAGTAACCAACTAACCCTATGAGGCCAAGCAAAGTCATAAAAAGAGTAATCGGCACAAAAGAAGAACCATATTGTTGGATTATTAAATCGCGTGCACTTGGTATGAAAAGTCCACCAAGAATAAAAGGCACACCAATAAAACCAATAACACAAAAAACGCTAATTATCGTGGGGCGTTTCCCCATTAGAGAGCTTGGCGTTGTCGAGTTGTTAATTTGTTGTTCCATAGTTTTTTCCTTAAAAATTAACTTGTTAATTTGTTATAGAAAGTGGACTAGACTTCCCATAAATTTATTTGTATTAAGGATTAAAAAATTTTCTTCCCCCAAAATTAAAATATGGTTCGAGCCGATGTTTTTCTACGGGTTCTTTTGCGGTCTTATAGTAACACATTCTAGACAATTTCCGAGTATACGTTTGCTCCTGGCTGGAATCGAACCAGCATCGTCTCCTTCGCACCGAACAATGTCCCTGCATACTTTGTCCCTGGCAGTATATCTTTCATTACATGAACGGTACAGTTTTCGTATCGTACTCGCTACGCTCCGTGCGATATACTCAAACTTTTCGATTCCTGCACGGAGCCAAGCAGATGGCTCCGTAAGGCCATACTCGTTTCACTCATTGTCCCTGGCAGGAATCGAACCTGCACCACTTCCTTCGGAGGGAAGTATTCTATCCATTAGACTACAGGGACGGTAAATAAGCATCATACATTGGAAATTGGGATTTGAGAATGCTATTCGGTGGCTTGCTAAAACTCAAATCAAACAAGCAGGGGTGAAATCGTATACGCACTATCTCTGCGGTCGCAGAAATAGTGTATGAAGCATGTTACGCTCTGGCCGATTCACCAACATGAAAATGCGCACGGATCCAGCCATCATTTTCTATGTATTCGGCGATGATGTACAGAATTTCAACACCGATATGATAATCAGCCTTGAGTAACGAAAGAAAATCCTCGCAGTCATGCGGATATACCCAAACGCTGTGATGTAGGTGTACAAAGCCAACAGCCTGCAGTGTTGTGCGGAGGAGTTCTCGTATATTCTTCCGCTTTTCTTTAATGTCAAAACTGACTAAACGCCACTTCCCATCCCATTTCTGCGGTTTTGGTAATTGGAAATCCGCACGTTCAATTTCGGAAAGCCTCTTAGAGCCCTTCGCGGTCAAGTTAATGAAATTATTTTTATCCCGCATCACCAAACCCGTCCGCTCTAACCGAGCGACAGATTTACTGATTGTGTCCCGTGGATTTCTGTGTGTCTTTATCCAGCCTAATTGCTTGAGCACTTGTAGTGCGTTTGGAGCCACGAGCGCCATAGCCAGCCCTCCGGCCGCGGCAAGCGAATACAATACCGCTTTCTGCACAATCGCGATTTTGGCTCTCCGCTCGCTTCCATCTTTCCTCCTCAATCCTCCCTGCATTAGCATAGTATACACTATCTCTGCGGCCGCAGAGATAGTGCGTCAACAAAACCGCGGGGATACGCGAGGACTTATACATCTACTTGTACGCAAAAAGGAATATCAGATTCCTTGTTTCTTCAATTCTTCAACAAGTTTTCGCGCGTCCTTTGAAAGTTTACTCGGCAGGTCAATGACGATTTTGATGAGCAGGTCGCCACGGCGAGTGCGGTCAATGGGTACGCCTTTGCCTTTCAACCGAAGGAGTTCCCCGTGATGAATTCCCTCGGGAATCTTCACGGTAACGTTGCCGTCCAAGGTTTCAATGGTGTACTCATCACCAAGAAGCGCGCTCGTTAGCTTAATGGAAAGGTCCATCAGAAGGTTACTGCCCTCGCGCCTAAACAGTGGGTGCCTCGTTACGTGTACTTTAACATACAGGTCGCCCGAAGAGCCTCCTTGTATCGCTTCACCTGCCCCGCCAAGCCGTATGACCTCACCGTCCTCAATACCGACAGGCACTTTCACCGCGATTTCTTCCTGCTTGCGGTTTACACCTGTTCCGCGACACACCGAACACTTCTCCGAAGGTACCTGCCCCTTTCCCCGACATTCGTCGCAGGTTCTGGTGGTCTGCACCGAACCGAAAATGGAGCGCCGCGATTCACGTATCTTTCCCTTACCGTTGCAGGTCCTGCAGGTTTCCATTTTCGCCCCGGGCTTTGCCCCACTCCCATTGCAGACCCCGCACGCGCCCGTCTTGTTGAGAAGCATCCGCCGTTCCGCGCCAAAAATAGATTCGGAAAATGAAAGTTCAATGTCTACAGAAATATCACGCCCGCGGCGCACACGCTCGCGCTGTCCGCCAAAAAAGTCGCTGAAAATATCGCCAAGGTCAAACTCAAATCCGTTTGCCCCACCCTGTCCGGAAGCAAAACCGCTGAAATCAAAACCGTCAAATCCTTCAAAGCCCTGTCCTCCTCCCGCGCCACCCGCGCCACCGGAAAATACGCGCCCATACGCGTCATACTCGGCTCGCTTCTTTTCATCCGAAAGGACGCTATAGGCTTCGTTCACTTCCTTGAACTTCGCCTCGTCGCCCCCCTTTTTGTCGGGGTGATATTTGTGCGCCATCGTACGGAACGCTTTCTTGATGTCGTCCTGCGTGGCGGTTTTTTGAACACCGAGAAGGTCGTAATAGTTTTTTGACATAGGAATAGTCTAAAGAGTTACGCTTCAAGATGCAAGTATAGTGATTTACGGTCAAGCTGACAAGACAAAGGTCGAGTGCTATGCTGATGTTTCGGATAGTTCATTCAACAATTAACCACAGAAAGGACGAAATTGTATGGCAATCACCTCCAGACCAAGAATGGAAATGGTCGCAGAAATTGGTGTTCCTCGTTCCGTACGCCGGAACAAAAACAGCATAAGCCTTGAGGAACATAACTGTCGCGCAATCAGGAGGATGTTTGGTCCGCGGGTTCCCCGAAGCGTTTGGCTTGCAAGGAGGAGCCAGTCAGTTGAGCGACGGCGACAACTTGCCGAATGACATCACTCAATTTCGACTCAAGGCACCTACCACAAAAGTGTGGGGGTGCCGGTTTTTTTGACAATACGAACGTACGAACAGAAATACGAAATACGAACAAGACAGCACCCCCTCTCAACCTCCCCCTCTTTAGAGGGGGAGAGGAAGAGAAGAATCACACCACCCCTCAATTCCCTCCTCAACCCCGGAGAACAGCAAAGCTGTCAACGGGCAGGCCGAGGAGGGGATGAAGAGGCTTCATCTTTTCTACAAGCTATCAGCTAAAAGCTATAAGCTTTCTACTTCGTTTCTGCGTCGCGGACGTTGCCCTCCGGCGGTTTTTCGTCCTTGGGTGGCTGTTCTGCCCCGCCCTTCGCGTCCGAAGCAGGCTGCTGTTTATACAGTGCCTGCCCGACTTTCTGAAGCTCCTGCGAAAGAGCCTCGGTCGCTGTTTTGATAACCGCCATATCCGAACCATCCTTTACTTTTTTTAGTTCGGCAATTTTATCTTCCACAAGCTTCACGGAATCGGCGGGGACTTTGTCCTTGTTGTCTTTCAGCGTCTTTTCCGCGGTGTAGACGAGTTGTTCGGCAAGGTTTTTCACCTCCACGAGTTCGCGCTTCTCTGCGTCCTCTCCCGCGTGCGCCTCCGCGTCTTTCTTCATCTTTTCAATCTCATCCTTTGAAAGGCTTGAGCGGGCTTCAATCTTGATTGACTGCTCCTTGCCAGTTGCCTTATCCTTTGCCTTCACCGACAGAATACCGTTCGCGTCAATGTCAAAGGTAACCTCAACCTGCGGAACCCCGCGAGGTGCCGGCGGAAGGCTATCAAGGATAAACCGGCCGAGCGATTTGTTATCACTGACCATCGGGCGCTCCCCTTGTACCACGTGGATTTCAACGGAGGTCTGATTGTCCGCTGCGGTGGAAAACACCTGTGAGCGCGACGCGGGAATCGTCGTGTTTTTTTCAATAAGTTTGGTCGCGACTCCGCCAAGCGTTTCAATACCGAACGAGAGCGGAATAACATCCAGAA
>JBBUCR010000128.1:0-4143 GCA_038057695.1 Patescibacteria group bacterium
AAGCGCGGGCATCGTAGACCACCACGCGGGATACACGACGACAAAATGGTCGGCCCAATTAATGTCCTCCTGAAGTTTCAATAGGTCCGGTTCAAGTTCCTGCCGCACCTTATAGCCTTTATGTAAAATCGGGTCAAACGAAAGCTCGCCGAGGTTTGTACGGCGAACGACGTGCCCCTTCTCTTTCGCGCCATATACATAGCTTGTCGCAAATTGCGAACTCAGGCTGTCACTATCGGGATGCCCCACTAATACAAAAATCTTCTTTTGATTCATTGATTCCTTTCAAGAAAATAGATACGATCGTATTTATTTTCTGGCTTCGTTAGAGTCTGTGAAGAATGTTGCTTGGGGAAGAGTTTTAAGAAACAGTGCCGGAAATTCATGCAAAGACTTTTCTTCCGCAAGAAAAATCTGGATTGCTTCGGTTTTTTCCTTTCCTGTGGCATACAGTATAACATCCGAAGCGCTGTTTAGCAGACTAAATGTTGCCGTAACGCGCTCCGGAAACGGGCCATAGCCGGTTTTATATCCAACCGCGAGTATTTCTGGAGTTTCAAACAATTTTGCAAACAGAGTTTTCTCCGAAAACGGGACAATACCGGCCGTGTGGCCGTCCGGACCCATCCCAGCCGTTACGACAATCTTTCCTTCAGGATATTTCGTCTGCCAATCCTTCAGAAACGTAGCAAACCGTTTCCCCGCTTCCTCAACTTCCCCACCATATGGGTCAAAGAAAGTAGCACCTGCAACTTTTGCAGAATGATAAAAGGGTGTCCTCATAAGTTTGCAAAAATTTCTATCGGATTCGTCGGCGACGTAATGTTCATCCAGTACTGAAATAGTCATTTGCGGATTTTCCGATAAAATTGACGGCTCTAAAAGCGAAAGTGCGGAGCCTCCCGATGACAAAAAAAGTACTGGAACATCTTTGTATTCCTTAAAAATCTTCGCAAGAGCGTTGGTTGCCTCTTGCCTCGGGCTTGCGGAGTTAATTATTTTCAAAATGGACCCACCGGGAATCGGACCCGGACCTCATCCATGCCATGGATGCGTAATACCATTTTACTATAAGCCCAGTTCGGCTATCTTAACCGTTTTTCTCCCGAAAATCAAAAAGCCGACCCCACGTGCGGGTCGGCTGTGAAGTACGTTTCTGTTTATTTCAAATGTTCGGCAATGTCAGGACGAAACCAGGCTCCCTCGCAGTGTATGAGAGAGATTGCCTCATAAGCACGCGCTCGGGCATTGCTTCCGAGAGCGGTAACGGTGAGAATGCGCCCGTCAGTGGTAAACCACCGATTGCCGTCTTTTCGCGTCCCGCTGTGAAAAATCTTCACGCCGGGGACTTTGGCCGCATCGTCCAAACCCAATATCTCTCGTCCGATTTTCGGGACGCGCGGATATCCTTCGGAGCAGAGCACGACGCCAACGGACGGTTCTGGATTCCACGAAAGCATAGATTCATCCAATGCATCCGTTGCGGAGGCGTATAGTAGTTTTGCAAGGTCGCCGGTGAATCGCCGAAGAAAGATCTGCGTCTCGGGGTCTCCGAGTCTTGCATTGAACTCCAATACGCGGAATCCGACTTCGCCCACAAGCATAAGTCCCGGGTACAGAATCCCTCGGTACACAATTCCCTCGCTCTTACAACCTCTTCGCCACGGTCCCAGAAGATGCTCGCGGATTTTGAAAAGAGTTTCCTCTTTCAACTCCGGCCCCGGCGAATAACCGCCGATGCCCCCGGTATTCTCGCCGGTATCGCCCACCCCTTCGCGTTTGTAGTCACGAATTGTTTCCAAGAGAAAGGCGGATGCCGCGTCAGTGATGACGTGCAGAGAAACTTCAGTTCTTTCCCGAAGAAACTCTTGCATGACAAGTCGGTCGCCGGCACGGCCGCATTCACGATGAATCATGAGCTTTTCAATCGCGGCGTATGCTTCCTCCGTGTTTTCACAAAGTTTGACGCCCTTCCCACGAGCCATTCCATCGGCCTTAACAACCACACCATTCCAATGCATATTCGCAAAGGCTTTGGCCGAGGTGACAGTTTCGCAAATCTTCCCCAAAGGACTCGGTATCCCATTGTCCATAAGAAACTGAAACTGGAATGCCTTTGAGGTCTCAAGGCGCGCCCCGCGGCTACACGGCCCCGCGAACGGAATACCGTATGCTCGGCACCAGTCCCCGAGGTCAGCTTCAAGGCACGATTCGTGACCGGGAACGACAAGGTCCATCCTCGCCTCTTTTGCGTAATCCGCCATGATTTTTGCGTCCGTTGGCTGGATTCCCGAGATGACCCGCACGGGACGACCATTCGAGATAATCCTTCTAAGGCCGATGGCATGGCTTCCCGGCGCGCAGATTATTTCCTCGACTTCCGGCGACTCCGCAAGTTTCAAGACGGTGGCATCTTCCCGTCCGCCGCTACCGACGACTAAGATTTTCATTGAGCTATCCTTTCTGTGCAGGGTTCGACCCCCACTCTAGCCCAACTGGCCAAAAAAGAAAAGCGAATTCCCAGTTTTCTTATAGGCTAATTCGCACGAATTAGCCTATGTATAAAATTAGATAAAGAGTCAGAAGGGCGTCCAAATCAATTCAGCAGAATCGTTAGCCGACTGTCACCGGAAACTTCCATAAATCCACCGTCAATTTCAAATGGTTTTTGCTGGCCTTCAAATTTCGCAAGAATGGTACCCTTCGCGAGATGCGATACAAGCGGAACGTGATGAGGAAGCACGGTGATTTCGCCGGACTTGGTCGGCAACGTAACCGAATCAACGTAGTCGTTGTAGACGACTTCCTTGAGTGAGACGATTTTGAGTTGGAGTTCTCTTGACATAGTAAATGGGCTAGGGTTAGGAGGTCGGATCGGTCTAAAGGTTAAGATAGGGAATTCCTAACCTTACTTCCTAACACATTCTTGCGTCTTAACCTTAACCTCGACCCACTTCTTCAATTCCTCCCTTCATATAGAACGCACCTTCCGGCTTGTCATCGTGCTTACCGTCAATAATTTCCTTAAATCCGCGGACGGTTTCGGCGCGGGTAACGTATTTGCCGGGCTTACCCGTAAAGACTTCGGCGACATTGAACGGTTGCGAAAGGAAACGTTGAATCTTACGCGCGCGCTCAACGAGCAGTTTGTCGGTGTCGGAAAGCTCCTCAATACCGAGAATGGCGATAATGTCCTGCAAATCCTTATATCTTTGCAGTATGCGTTGTACATCTCGCGCTACACGATAATGCTCTTCACCGACGATGTTAACGTCAAGCGCGGTTGAAGACGAGTCCAACGGGTCAACAGCCGGATAGATACCGAGCTCGGTAAGACCACGGGAGAGCACGATAGTTGAATCCAGGTGCGAGAAGGTCGTCGCGGGTGCAGGGTCGGTAATGTCGTCGGCGGGAACGTAAATGGCCTGTACCGAGGTAATAGAGCCTTTTTTGGTTGAGGTAATGCGTTCCTGAAGCTCACCCATTTCGTTGGCAAGCGTCGGCTGATACCCGACAGCGGACGGCATACGGCCGAGAAGCGCGGATACTTCGGAGCCTGCCTGCGTAAAACGGAAAATGTTGTCTATGAAAAGAAGTACGTCCTTCCCTTCCGAGTCGCGGAAATGTTCCGCCATGGTGAGGCCGGAGAGAGCGACGCGGGCGCGGGCACCGGGGACTTCGTTCATTTGTCCGAACACAAGTGCCGTTTGCGGAAGCACGCCGGAATCCTTCATTTCTTTGTAGAGGTCGTTTCCTTCACGGGTTCGTTCGCCGACACCGGCGAAGACCGAGTAACCTTTGTTAACGGTCGCGACGTTACGGATGAGCTCCTGCAAAAGCACAGTCTTACCGACGCCCGCGCCGCCGAAAAGTCCGATTTTGCCTCCTTTGATAAACGGACAGATGAGGTCAATAACCTTGATACCGGTTTCAAAAATAGCGACTTTGGTTGATTGCTCCGTGAACGGAGGAGCTTTGCGGTGAATCGGAAGGCGTGAAGTACCAGCGTCAATAGCGGGCATGCCGTCAATCGCATCGCCGAGAAGGTTGAACATGCGGCCGAGAATCGGCTTGCCTACCGGCACGGAAATAGTCGCTCCCGTGTTGGTCACGGAAAGTCCTCGCTTCATACCGTCGTTCGAA
>JBBUCR010000129.1:0-5441 GCA_038057695.1 Patescibacteria group bacterium
GCTGGACCCTCCAGTTTCTAGTGTCCAGTTTCCAGCAATCCAGTTTGTGCCGCTTGAGGCGGCTGGTAACAGCCGTCCCAGATAAATGATTATCGTCCAGCTGTAGTTTCAGGGTGTAACGATGCACGTTTACGGAAAGGGTTACTTTTTGAAACTGCGGCTGGATACAGAATTCGGCTTATAGGTATAAATCAAGAAATAACAAAGCCCCAGAAACGGGGCTTTGTTGCGTTCTGTAAATCCTTGCTTTGGCGGTATTTCTGTTGTTATCCACTTTGCGTATTGGATACCTGTCCGTATAATGGGGAACGCCAGGGATGACACGTTTTTTGTTTCGTGTTGCACCATTGCGCCTTTTACGGGTTGGGCAGTTGATGAACGGTTACTATTAATTTTTAACATATGGTGGATATTGATTTTGGCACGCGTACGGTTGGTGAGGAGCGGCGCGGGCTTGAGAGAATTGCGTCTTTCTTTCTCCTCGTTCTTGCGTTTCTTTTGCCGGTGTTTTTCGTGCCGGTGGTTTCGTTCCCGTTTCAATTCAGTAAGGCGATATTTCTTTCTTTACTTGTTCTCGCGGTTTTTGCTCTATGGGTGATAGCGAGACTCAAAGACGGCGAATTTGTTATCCCAAACTCTCCCCTCTTTGCCGCACTCGGTGTGATTGTTCTGCTGTTCATTCTTTCGGGACTTTTTTCCGGGTCGCCGCTGTTTTCGTTTATGGGTCAGGGTTTTGAAGTCGGCACCACTCTCAGCGTACTTATTGTCTCGCTCCTTGCGTTCCTCATTCCCATACTGTTACGGACGAAAGAGCAGATTTTCGGAAGCTACCTCGCGTTTCTCGCTTCGTTCTTTTTGCTCGCGTTATTCCATTTGTTCCGCCTCGTGTTCGGCCCCGATTTTCTTTCCGTCGGCATCTTCACCGAAACCGTTTCCAATACCATCGGGAAATGGAACGACCTCGGCATCTTTTTCGGCATTTCGGCGCTCCTGTCGCTTGTGACAATAGAGTTTCTTTCGCTGGGGCGCCTGTTTAAAGCGCTCATCTATTTGTCGCTGTTCGTCTCGCTGTTTTTCCTCGCCGTTGTCAATTTCTCAACCGTTTGGTTTGTGCTCGGTCTCTTCTCACTCATTTTTCTCGTATACCTCATTTCGTTCAGTCCTTCGGGCGCAAGCACGAGGATGGAAGAACCGGCAGAAGAGAGTGGTACACATACTCCTCGCCTACTTCGGCACATTCCCTTTCCTTCGCTTCTTGTCTTGCTTGTGTCAACCATCTTTATCTTGGCAGGCAATACGCTCGGCGGAGCAATCAGCGCGGCGCTGAAGATTTCCCACATAGAAGCGCGCCCATCGTGGGGCGCCACATTTGATGTCGCGCGGCAGACGCTTATTAAAGACCCTCTGCTCGGCGCTGGTCCGAACGAATTTGCCGGAGAGTGGCTCAAATACAAACCAGACGGCATTAATGGGACGGTGTTTTGGAATACTGATTTTGGCTACGGCGTTGGCCTCATACCGACATTTCTCACGACCGCCGGGATTTTGGGGGTAATGGCGTGGATAGCGTTCCTCCTTCTGTTTCTGTATTTTGGATTTAAAGCAATACTGTCCGACCTCGCTGATAAATTCTCGCAGTACCTCATTACGTCTTCATTTCTCGTGTCCCTCTTCCTGTGGATTTTTAACGTCTTTTATATTCCCTCGCTCACCATCTTCGCGCTCACGTTTCTGTTTACCGGCCTCTTTATCGCGTCACTCACGGCGGAGCGCCTATCTCCCTTAAAGTCTATTTCTTTCGCGAAAGACCCGCGGGCCGGCTTTATTTCAGTTTTGCTTCTCATCTTGCTCCTCATCGGAAGCGTCACGCTTGGGTACGCGCTTGTGCAGAAGTACATCGCGTCCATTTTCTTCCAAAGGGGCGTCACCTCGTTCAATACGGAAGGTAGCGTGGACAAAGCAGAGGGTCTCATTGCCCGCGCGGCGGCTCTGAGTCCTTCGGATATCCATTACCGGTCGCTCACCGAACTCTCGCTCACGCGCATAAATACGTTACTCCAGAGCACCAAGGGAACCGCGACAGATTCCGTCAGAACAGAATTTCAGAATCTTCTCGGCGTCGCGCTCGGGAACGCGCGGCAGGCAGTCGCGCTGAACCCGCAAGGCTATGAAAACTTTCTGTCGCTTGGACGCGTGTATGAAGCCGTTGTTCCGCTGAAAATAGACGGAGCGTATGAAAGTGCGAAAGCATCCTATGACCAGGCCCTCACACTCAATCCGAGGAGTCCGGCAATTTTCCTCGTACTCGCCCGTCTTGAAGTCGCGAAGGGTGACCATATGAAGGCGCGTGAGAATATCGCCCATGCGCTCGGAGAGAAGAGTAATTACACCGAAGCCATTTTCCTTCTCTCGCAGATAGAGGCGCAAGAAGGGAACATTAAGGCGGCGATTTCTTCGGTTGAAGCGGCCGCGACCATTGCTCCCAACGACCCCAGTATCTTCTTCCAGCTTGGACTTTTGCGTTTCAGCGATAAAGATTACAAAGGTGCGGCGAGCGCGCTTGAACGGGCGACGACGCTCAATACCGCGTATGCCAACGCGAAATACTTTCTCGGTCTTTCCTATGAGAAACTCGGAATGCAAGTCGACGCGGTCAGGCAGTTTACCGACCTTGCCGCGACAAATCCTGATAACAAAGAAGTCAGTTTAATTCTCTCAAATCTCAAGGCGGGGCGGGACCCGTTCTCGTACGCCGCTCCGCCCGTGGATAACAAACCGGAGAAACGGTCCACGCTTCCGGTTAGGGAGAAGGGGGGGAAAACGCCCGCGGCAACTACCCCGCTTGATGAAGCGGACTAGTAAACCGAACGGGCGCGCCAACGGACATGGTTAAGGGGATTTTTAGGTTTATAGAACGAGAGATAAGCGGACTCCATGAGGCCGCTTATCTTTTGGGTTTCTTCGCGCTTCTCTCCCAGCTTCTCGGGTTTCTGCGCGACCGTCTGCTCGCGTCACAGTTTGGCGCGGGAGAAGCGCTTGATATGTATTTTGCCGCGTTTCGAGTACCCGATGTTATCTTCATCTGGAGCGCGTCTATGGTGTCGCTCTCGGTTCTTATTCCGTTCCTTTCGAAACGGCGGGAGGAAAGCAAGGCAGAAGCGCGCCGTTTCCTTGATACCGTTTTTTCCGCGTTTTTCGTGTGTATCGTGGTCGCAAGCGCCGTTGCTTTCTACTTCGTTCCCGAGCTGTTACGTCTTCTCTTTCCCGGATTCAGCGAGCGCATGCTGGATACAACCGGTTTTTTGACGCGAATTTTACTCCTTCAGCCCATATTTCTGGGCATTTCAAATTTGTTCGCGAGCGTGACCCAGCTTGAACGGCGGTTTTTCGTCTATGCCATAAGCCCCATTCTCTACAATTTCGGCATCATTATCGGCGTATTCTTTTTCTTTCCGGTTATCGGGCTTTCGGGCCTCGCGTGGGGCGTAGTGCTCGGGAGCCTTCTTCACCTCGGTATTCAAATCCCCGTCATCGCGCGCGCCGGTCTCCTTCCCCGATTCAGGCTCACCGTCGATATCTCACTCATCCGCGAGGTACTTCTTATATCACTTCCGCGCACGCTCGCGCTTTCACTGCAAAACATTACGATATTGCTCCTCACCACGCTTGGCTCGCTTCTCGGCATCGGTTCCATTGCCATTTTTAATCTTTCGTGGAATTTGCAGTCGGTTCCGCTCGCCATCGTCGGCGCGAGCTATTCGCTCGCGGCATTCCCGACGCTTGCCGGACTCTGGACAAAAGGGGATAAAGGAACCTTTCTAGCGACACTGTCAACGGCCATACGGCATATTTTCTTCTGGTCGGTGCCGGCGCTCGTTTTGTTTGTCGTTCTGCGCGCGCAGATTGTGCGTACCGTTCTCGGGAGCGGGGCATTTGACTGGAGCGATACCCGTCTCACGGCCGCTTCACTCGCCCTCTTCGCGCTGTCCGTCGTGGCGCAGAGCGCAACGCTCCTCCTGACGCGGGCGTATTATGCCGCAGGCAAAACCAGGACTCCGCTTTTCATCGCGCTTGGAGGGGCGTTTGTAACCGTCTGCTCGGCCTTTCTCTTTTCTCAATGGTTTGCGAGAGAACCGGTGGTCCGGTTTTTCCTGGAATCGCTTCTCCGCGTCTCCGATCTCGCGAATACGCAGATGCTGATTTTGCCGCTCTCGTATTCGGTCGGGACCATCGCGAGCGCGCTCGTCTTTTGGATATTCTATTCGCGAGACTTTGGGAAGTTTGATTCGGCGGTATCCCGTATGTTCTGGCAGTGTTTCGCTTCGTCGGTACTTATGGGAACGGTTTCGTATGGACTCCTTAATGCGTTTGACACGGTGTTTGACCTGCACACGACACTCGGCGTGTTTCTGCAAGGACTTTGTGCCGGAGGGGGAGGCATTGTGGTCGGCGCCTTTATTTTGCATTTTCTCGGTAATCTTGAAATCCGCGAAATCTGGAAGACGCTTCATCACAAAATCTGGAAGGCGAAATTCATCGGGCCCGACCCGACCGAGACGACGTTTTGAAACATTTAGCGTTTAGGTGAAGTTTCAAAAACCCATCGTACTCATACCCCTTGCCCTGCGTTTTCTTTTTCTCGGCATATGTTATACTTTCAGGAATGAAAAATGTCTCCAGGAAGCCGATAACCATGAAAACCATCGCGAATCTGATAACAGACTCGCATGAGAGTCTTGCCCGTTCCATAGCGGAGGGATTTCGAGGCGTGGATAAACGGTTTGAAGAAGTAGATAAACGCTTTGAGGCTGTAGATAAACGCTTTGAGGCTGTAGATAAACGGTTTGAAGAAGTAGATAAACGTTTTGAGGCTGTAGATAAACGCTTTGACGGAATCGGTCAGCAGATACAAGGACTCGCTAACCGTATTGACGACTTGGCACTCAACCGCGCAACCCGCGATGAACTCATCGTACTGGATAAGCGCGTTGCCCGTATTGAAACCAAACTCGGCATTGATTTCAGGGCGAAGCAACATTCGTCGTAGACATTTCGCGGGCTTTTTCATCTGCTTTTTTGTTGGACGCATTTCTGCTAGTATGGCCGTATGAAAAAGGATTTTGACTCGTGGAATAAACAAAAAAAGAAGATTCATGATGTGAACGAAAATAAACTCTATCACCAACGGCAGATATGGTGGTGTTCGCTCGGTCTTAATGTGGGTTTTGAACAAGATGGAACAGGAGAAGAATATGAACGGCCGGTTTTGATTCTTAAAGGATTAAGCCGAAATACCTGTTTGATTGTTCCGCTCACCAGCTCTCTGGAAAAGCATAAAATGCGCATACCAGTCGGAATGATAGAGGAAAGAAAGGCATCTGCGTTACTTTCTCAAGTCAAGGTTATTGATACAAAGCGGCTCATCAATAAAATAGGGTTTC
>JBBUCR010000130.1:0-3700 GCA_038057695.1 Patescibacteria group bacterium
GAAAGAGTTTATCAAGGCGCATATAAAGGACAAAAAAATCTTTTTGGTGTTTATTCTGGAACCTTATGAGCGCTACACGCAAGACGGCGAGGTAAAGTACCGAGCCCTCGCAAACGGCGTCGTAACCGCGTTTGAGCCGCTAATGGAAGCGTGCGGTGGCACATGGGTCGCTCAAGGTAGTGGCAAAGCGGACTCTGACGGCGCGGACGCAAACGGCATTGTAAATGTCCCGCCAGACAATCCAAAATATTCGCTCCGAAGAGTGTTGCTGGAAAGCAATGGAGACCGCGGGTACGACAAGGGGTATTCTGTCGAGGGTCTCTACCCGCTCTGTCTCAACACGCACACCCGTCCGATTTTTCGGGAAGCCGATTGGAACGCGTACAAAAAAATCAACGGGAGGTTCGCTGAAGTCTTGCTGTCGGAAATAAAAGGCGTTGAGCGGCCGCTCATTATCATAAATGAATATTACTTTACGCTGCTTCCACGCCTCATCAAAGCTGGCAGGCCGGATGCCCGCGTAGGGATATTCTGGCATACGCCGTGGCCGAGCGCCGAAGCGTTTAGCATTTGCCCGCAGCGAAAAGACATCCTCGAGGGAATGCTCGGCGCCGATGTGATTGGCTTCAACACGCCACAATTTTGCAATAATTTCATCGATACGGTCGGCAAAAACATCGAATCGCGTATCGACTTGGAGAAATTTTCCATTACGCACGACGAGCATGCTTCCTATATTCGTTCATTTCCAGTGAGTATTGCTTTCGCCCGCGGACAGGAGCGCCACGATTCCGGCGCGCAAGCAAAAGAGATACTAAACCGCCTTAAAATTAAAACAAAATATCTAGGCCTCGGCGTTGACCGACTCGACTATGCAAAAGGAATCCCGGAGCGATTCAAGGGTGTCGAGCACTTTCTTGATACACATCCCGAATATCGGGAGCAATTCACCTTCCTGCAAATCGCGCCGCCGGATCGAGCCGAAATTAAAAAATATATTGAGTATAAAGAGCTTGTCCTGGAGGAAGCGGAACGAATCAACAGGAAGTTCAAAACAAAGGAGTGGAAACCTATCGTACTTGAGATGTTGCAGTATAGCCGTCCCGACTTAACGGCGCTCTACAAAAAAGCAAATGTGTGTGTCGTCACGTCCTTGCATGACAGCATGAACCTCGTATGTAAGGAATACGCTGCGGAGCGCAACGATGAGCAGGGGGTGCTTATCTTGAGCCAGTTCGCAGGAGCCGCCCATGACTTGAGTGGGGCGCTCATTGTGAATCCATACAGCACGCGGGAGATTGCTGACGCGATATACGAGGGACTGGTTATGTCGCCCGCTGAACAGAAAAGAAGAATGAAAGCGATGCGCGACACAATCAAAGACTACAACATTTACCGCTGGGCCGCGGAGCTTATCAAAGCACTCACGAGTTTAGGGTAATACAAACGTATTCGCTCTTTACAAAATACGAAGTGCATCGCCGCGAATCCAACACTGTTCAAAGATTTGACCGAAAGCCCAGAGGCCCTCTTCCCTATCACACAGTAGATTCAAAAATCCGTATGGGTGTTGCTCCCGTCATCTAAAGAGCTTGCGGTGTCTGAAAGCGCGTCCGGCTGTGCTAAAATAAAGACATAGTACCGGTAGCAAGTAGTGTTACTCTCTTCTTTTTTTAGATATTAGAAATTGGATATTAGAAATTCCTTTTTTATGGCTTCACCCAAAATAGAATGGCAGGCGTATGACCGTCTGGAGCAACATCATCGCCCCGATTGGTACTGGGCAGTCGGGATTATCGCCCTTTCCATCACGGTGACGTCAGTCCTCCTGAATAACGTCCTTTTCGCCGTTTTGGTAGTCATCAGCACAATCGCATTGTTTCTGCGGACACTCCAGAAACCACAGCTTGTCTGCTATGAGCTCACGAGTCGCGGGCTCTGGGCGGGGAAAGAGTTCAGCCCATTTTCTTCATTTGAATCATTTTGGGTGACCGAAAACGAACCCGCAAAACTTATCATAAAATCAAAAGGTATTATTATTCCCCTTTCCGTTATTCCTCTCGCGGACAACGACCCGCAAACGATACGTGATTTTTTACAAGACTATCTTCCGGAGGTTGAGCACCAGGAGCCTCTTTCAAAACACATCATGGAGTATCTAGGCTTTTAAGAAAAGCAAATACCAATCTGCTAATAGAACTACTTTACCTGCCCGCATGCACGCGCAGGCGGGCGAATACCTATGAATAAGGGGAGAGTGGTTGTTTGGTTTTGTATTTTGTTGTAGGTTGTAGGTTGTAGGTTGTCGGTCGTAAGTTAATGCACCCTCCCGTCGTTCAACGGATAGGATAACAGATTGCGGATCTGTTGATCGTGGTTCGATTCCACGCGGGAGGATACAAAAGTTCAATCACACGATTAGGGTTGTGTTTGAGTGAGATGCTGTCGCGATTTCAGGAAGAAGTAAGCAACGACCGCAAAGGTAACGAGCGGTGACACCCACTCGGGTACCGGCACGCGAAACGCGTGCAGGAGCATCACGAGTCCGAGGAAAAAGACGGAGTACATCGCCCCGTTCTTGAGAAAAATGTACTTCTTGACGGTTTCAATGTTTGAAACGGTTAGTTTCCGCAAGACGACGGCTCCGATGCCGTTGCCAATGAGAATGAGCGGAACGGACAGCGTGAACGCGAATGCGCCGAGCACCCCGTCAATGGAAAATGTCGCGTCAATAACCTCCAAATACAGGATTTTGCTGATGTCGGATTTTACCGAGGAACCGGACAGGAGCTCCTTTTCGGCGCGCTCGGCATTTTCTTTGAATCCGTGCGTAATGAAGAAAGCGGTGGAACCGACCACCGCGCCGAAGGCCATAAGAGGGTCGGATTGTAGCGCGAACCAGACAATCACGGCAAGCAGTAGTGATACCACCGCGTAAAACCATCCTCCTTGCCTCTTGAAAAAGCGTTCTCCAGGAAGCCCGAAGTGTTTATCTTCCAGAAAGAGCCAATGGAAAAATAAGAAGATGAGGAAGATTCCTCCGCCAGCCATAAGGATGGGTGCGGAGGTTTCTATGGCGGTATGTACCATCGGGTCGCTTGACCACGCGGCGGTAAATGCGCCGATGGGACCAAGTGAGGGTACGGTCGCCCAGATAATCGCCCACGGCAGAAGTCCGCGGACGACAAACACCGCGAAGAGGATCCCCCAAACGAGAAACCACCGGCGCATACCCGAGGACATCGTCCGGAGTACTTCCGCGTTGATAATCGCGTTGTCCGCGCTTGAGATGATTTCAAAGAGCGCAAGGCCGAGGGCAGTGAGAAGAAAGCTAGCAAGCATGATAGGCAGTACTATACATCAACGAGACCTGTGAAAAAACTCCCTGGAGGGAGTTTTTTCATTTGCTTCTTATTTCGTTCGCCCGATGAGTTTGACAAGGCGTGACTTCTTCCGGTTAGCCGCCCCCTTCTCAATCGTGTGTTCCTTGGCCGCTTTATCGTACGCTTTGTAGGCGAGAGGGATGAGCTTTTGTGCTTCCACCGTTTTCTTTTCGGCAAGGAGTTTCTTGATTTTCTTCACTATCTGCTCAACGGCCTGTTTCCGGCGTGCGTTGAACACCCGCTTTCTAAGCGAGGCGCGATAGGCTTTTTTTGCTGAAGAGGTGATGGCCATTTGATTAGCTTATAGCTGATAGCTT
>JBBUCR010000131.1:0-2685 GCA_038057695.1 Patescibacteria group bacterium
ACCGATTCCACGGCGGCCGCTTTTTCTTCGCCCACCAAGACTACCATCTGCTCCCCCGGTTTCGCAACCTGAAACTGCTCCCTGATTTCCGACTCAAGCCCTTCGGGTGTTTGCAGTCGTGCGATATCCTCCTGTAGTTTACGCTCCCGCGCGGTCAGCGCGGAGAGTTCCGCCTCAACGCGGTCAAGATTCTTTCGGCTTTCCCGCTCTTTGATGTATAGCCCCCATGTCGCCTTGCCGATAAGCAAAAGGAGAATAAACGCAACCGCAAGCGCCCCGCGTGAATATAAGATTTTTCGGATTCTTCGTTTTCGCTGATATTCCCGCACAGTGCGTTCAATGAGAAATAAGGTACTTCACAATTGTATCACCTCTGATAGAATGTAGCATAAAACCAATCAGCGAATGACACGAATCTGCAAATACCAACGAATCCGAACTCTTATTTGTAGATATTGGTAGAGTAATACACATTAGTAGATTAGTTTTAGATATGTTTCTAAACCCGAAACATCGCCGGAAGATAGGTATCGCGTGGGGAGTTGTGTGTGTGCTGATTATCATCAGCATGATACTGCTGTATATCCCGGCACTCTACCAGTAAAATCACTGAACTGACACGGAACGAGGCCAACACGGAACTGAAACTGAACTGTTCCGTCTTGTTCCGTGTTCTTTTTCCGCGTCGCTTCCGTGTCTAATCTTTTCTCACCATCTTCAAAAATACATCCTGCGGGATGCGGATTTTTCCGACACCCCGTTCTTCAAGCCGCTTCTTTCCTTCCTTTTGGTTCTGCCATAGTTTCATTTTCCGCGTCCGGTCACCGCCGTTCTTTCCGAAATCTCCGAGGGTTTTCTGGGACGCACGGACGGTGCGCGAGGAAATGATGCGCCCGAGCGCCTGTCCCTGCACTTTGGTCGCGAAAAGCTGTGCCGGAAGGAGGCCGTGGAGCTTTTCCACCGCCGTCTCGGCCTCAACCTCCACGCGCTTGCGCGCCACAATCCGTGAAAAAGCCGGAACGATTTCTTCCGCGACCAAAAGTTCAAGTTTTACCACGTCGGCCTTGCGAAGCGGAAGTATTTTATAGGAAAGCGAAGCAAAGCCGGACGAAAGGCTTTTCACGTCGTCAAAAAATCCGCGCATAAGCTCACGGAGCGGCATTTCAATCACGAGAAGATTTCGTTCTCCGAAGTTCTCCGTTACCTTCGGGAAGGCTTCGTGGTCATAGAGCATCGGCATCAGCTTCGGAAGGTATTCCGCAGGACTGATAATCCGCGCTTCAACCCACGGCTCATAGACCTCGGCGATATCGCCGTATTCGGGAAATCGCGCGGCAGAGTACACTACCTCGCGCTTCCCTCTTTTCGTAACCACTTCATAGGTAATGGACGGCGTCGTAACGACAAGCGAGAGGCCAAACTCCCGCCGGAGACGCTCCGTGATGATTTCAAGATGAAGCATTCCGAGGAACCCGCACCGAAATCCACGACCAAGGAGACCTCCCGATTCCTCTTCATAGGTGAACGACGAGTCGGACAGCCGAAGCCGGTCAATCGCCTGCCGGAGCTCCGTAAAATCATCTTGGCTTTCGGGATAAATGGAGGCCCATACAACCGGCCGAGGGCGGTCATATCCCGGAAGCGGTTTTTCTTTCCCTTTCGCGGAAAGAATCGTATCGCCGACGGAGGCGACGCCAGGTTCTTTGATACCGGTTACGAGGTACCCGATTTCCCCTGAAGAGAGCGTCGGAACGGGAGTCTCTTCCGGCGAGAAAATCCCCGCCTCCAGCACGGTAAACACCTGTTCGGACGCGGCAAAGCGAAGTTTGTCTCCCTTTTGCGTCATACCGTCAAACGAGCGCAGAAAGACAATGACTCCGGCATGATTGGAATATTTAAAGTCAAAGACAAGTCCTCTAAAACCCGCCTCCATCGGTATGCTCGGCGCCGGAACCCTGTCGATCACGGCTTGAAGCAATTCGGAGACTCCCGCCCCCGTTTTCCCCGATACTTCAAGGACATCGCCTTCGGGAAGACCGCACAGCTCCGCGATTTGTTTCTTTGTCTCGGGCACGCGCGCAAGCGGCGAGTCAATCTTGTTCACCGCGGGGATAATAACGAGTCCCGCCTCCCGCGCCATACCAAGTACTGATATTGTTTGCGCCTGCACGCCCTGCGTCGCGTCCACAAGCACAATAGCCCCTTCCACGGCCTTCATAGCCCGTGAGACCTCATACGCAAAGTCTATATGCCCGGGAGTGTCAATAAGGTTAAACGTGTATTGTGTATTGTGTATCGTGTAGAGCATCCGCACGGGAGTCATTTTAATCGTAATCCCTCGTTCCCGCTCAAGCTCCATAGAATCAAGCACTTGATTTTGCATTTTGCGTTTCTCAATCGTACCGGTAATTTCAAGCAAACGGTCGGCAAGCGTACTCTTGCCGTGATCTACATGTGCGATAATGCAAAAATTGCGTATGTTTTTCATATTGACAGATACTTTAATCGGTATATACTGGCTTTACAAGTGCCTTCGGGCTCGCCCCGCGCAAGCGGGGAGAAAAATACGAAAAGCCGTCAGAGCAAGTCTTTGACGGCTTTTCGTATGGATTCAAATGCAGTTTTTTCAAGAAACCCTATTTTATTGATGAGCCGCTTTGTATCAATAACCTTGACTTGAGAAAG
>JBBUCR010000132.1:0-1826 GCA_038057695.1 Patescibacteria group bacterium
GAACCACGAAATAAGAATACTCCCCGCTCCAATGCAAAGATAGAGAAGTGCGGAAAAAAACAGCGTGGAGGAAGCGAGTATCGCTTTTTTATCAAGCGGAAACGAAAATGAAAACGCGAGCACCGCGAAGAGCCCCCACAGAAATCCAGAACTCTTGATTGAATCTTTGACTGACGTGACGAATGCCCCGCCCTGCGCTCCAAGAAGAAGGAAGAGTCCCATTACTGTGAGCGCGATGCCGATAAGGCCGCGCTCCGACGGCGCTTCATTCAGGAAGAGCGAGCCGGTAAAAATGATCGCGATTGGCGTGAGGACGCGAAGCGGCGCGATGAGAGACACGTCGCCGAGGCTAAACGCGCGGTACCACGCGAATTGCCCGACTATATTGAGAATACCCGTTCCCGCGAGCGTCCACCAAAAAGAGGAAGCGATAGGCGGGACACCGACAAAAACGAGCGCGACAAGGAAGAGCGCTCCCGCTCCGCAAAATCCTGTGCCGAGAAGCATCTGCTCTCCGATGCCTTTTCGCAGAAGCTTTTTCGTCCAGACGTCATAGAATCCGAGAAGCACCGTCCCGGGAATCATCGTGAGCAAAAAGAGAAAAAGCGGAGGCATAGATGACCCTTAGTATACCTTCTTTTCGGTGATTATATTTTCCGAATCGGCTGGAACGATTGTGACGGATTTTTCCACGCCGTTTCAAGCACTTCCATCACCGCAAGTCCGCTCGCGAACGAAACGGGTGACTCTTTCTCGCTGACTTCCTTGTCCAAAATCGCCTGTATGTGGAGCATTTCTTCGTAAAAATCGTCCGGACGCGTCTTCGCGAAAATTTCTTCTTTGAGTTCCCCTCTTTTTGACATATACAGCACGACATCGCCGCTCGCTGTTCCGTTGCAGTGCCATTCAATGAACCCCTCCGTTCCTTGCACGCGAATCCATTTGCGTGTGGGAAGCGTTATCACATCCTGCACGACCCTCCCTATTTTCCCTCCTGTAAGCTCCAGCGTAAACGCCGCGATGGAATCGTATTCCGTGCCTCCGCTCTTCTCCACCTTGAGCGCCGACGCGACTTTCTTCCACGTTCCGAGTCCCGCTTCTTTCGCGAGATAGCCAAAGAGATGAAGCGCGTGGGAATGCTCTCCCGACGCTCCTCCTCCTTTTTTCCAAAAACCAAGATACGAATCCTGCGGACCCCGGAGCCACGGGTGCGCTTTGAAAATACCCTGCCAGTGTTCGCGGAATTCAACATCAAGCGTAAGTACTTCCCCTATCGCTTTTTCGCGGAGGAGCTTTGCGACCCGTCCGATTGATTTTCCGATAGCGTGGTCGTAACCGAGCACGACGGTTGTTTTCTTCTGCGCCGCATACGCTTTCGCGAACGCGCGCAATCCCGCGTCAAACGGCATTGTCAGCGGTTTCTCAAGCTGCAGTATTTTTGGTTCTTCCTGTAACGCCTCAAGCGCGAGCTTCATCCGCACCTGTGGAGGCGTGCCTATCATAATGATGTCAAATCCGCCTTTCTTCACCTTGTCGGGTGTCGCGAGCGTAATCGCACTGTCCCACGCGCCATACCGCACGGGGTAGAGTTCATTTTTGGTGCGCGTAAGCGCTTTCTCGTCCACGTCTACAATAGTCACATCCCAACCCATGCGCCGCGACGCCTGTGCCAGATGATTTCCTATGGAACCCGCTCCGATTATTTTTACCTTCAACATATGAGATACCAATCTACAAATGCATGCTAATAAAACGAATAGTGCAAATAGAGAATACTAATGCTCAAGACCTCCGCGCTTGAGTGTGTCAATGCGCACCACCCTGAC
>JBBUCR010000133.1:0-1015 GCA_038057695.1 Patescibacteria group bacterium
GGACAATTATCGCGCGTATGGAAGGGATTTCCCTTGGCGTCCTCCAACGCTCCAGCTACGGAAGAACGGAACAGCCGACCCGTACGTGGTATTGGTGTCAGAAATAATGCTTCAGCAGACGCAGGTTGCTAGAGTAGTTCCGAAATATCCGAGATGGATAAAAAGATTTCCCAATCCCGAAGCGCTCACTAAGGCAACGGTGGGAGACGTCGTGAAGTACTGGCAGGGACTTGGCTACAACCGGCGAGCCCTCAATTTGAAGCGGGCCGCGGAAATAATCGTCAGAAGGCATAAAGGCATCTTTCCCAAAACCATCAGGGAGATAGGCACGCTTCCCGGTGTCGGTCCGTACACGGCTGGCGCCGTTGCCGCGTTCGCGTTTAAGACCCCGTCTGCGTTTATTGAAACAAACATCCGAACTGTGTATCTGCATTTCTTTTTCAAGCGAAGGAAAAGAGCGAGCGATAAGGAAATACTTACATTCATACACCGCACGCTTCCGAAGAAAAATATCCGCGAATGGTACAATGCGCTTATGGATTATGGAGCAATGCTTAAAGAAACTGCCGGCAATGCGAACACGCGAAGCGTGTACTACACGAAACAAGCGGCATTCAAAGGTTCAAAGAGAGAACTCCGCGGGGCGCTACTCCGAAAGGCGACGGAGCAAGCAACTATTTCCGCGAGCGACGTCGCTTCCGAGAAATACGTCGTAGCGGATGTACTGTACGAGCTTGTTCATGAGGGATTTTTGCGAAAGAAAGGAGATTGTTTTATGTTGGCAAAATAAGAAATACGGGTTTCACTCCGTAGAAAAGTTGCTGATTGCGCGCGCTCACGTTATCTTAGAGCCTGTTCATACCCTCACCACATTCTAGGACGAAAAACAGAGCCTGCCTGCCGAAATGTTCAAAATTCCGCTGTACAGTGAGTCTTTTTTGTCAGCGTATCTGGAGTAGCTTGCCTCAAAACCCTCAATGCTCGCAATGAAATAGTCGTAGACTGCGAATTTTGA
>JBBUCR010000134.1:0-5146 GCA_038057695.1 Patescibacteria group bacterium
GACGTGGTGCTGAACGGCAATGAAATTGGTGGCGGAAGTATCCGTAATCATGAGCCAGAAGCACTCCGGAAAGTGTTTGAAATTATGGGGCACACAACGGAGGATATTGAGCGAAACTTCGGCCATATGCTTGCCGCGTTCGCGTACGGGACGCCTCCGCACGGAGGTATCGCGTGGGGACTAGACCGCTTTTTGACGCTTATGGAGAACGAGCCGAACATCCGCGAAGTTATCGCCTTTGCCAAGACGGGCGACGGACGCGACCTTATGATGGACGCGCCGTCGGAGGTTGCCCCCGAACAGCTTCTGGAGCTGGGGATACAGGTTAAGAACTGAATTACAACACGCAAATGTTATTCTGACATTCTGCAGAATGTCAGAATGAAGACTGATACTTGACTTCACAGCCATAGATTGATTGCCTTTTCAGAAAGCTTGGTTCCCTGGGTCGGAGAATAGCCTAGTGGGTGACGACATCCCTGGAGAACTTGGCCGCTGCTGGCTAAAGTGTTCGGAGGATACAGAGACCCCTAAGAGGCTGATTGATGCTATACTTGTAGCCATGATTTTTGAGATTAAGCAGGAGAGATTTGAAGGCCCTTTGGACCTCCTTTTGACGCTGGTTGAACGGCGTCAACTGCACATCGGTGACATCGCGCTCGCGAAAGTCACGGATGATTTTCTGAATTACTCCAAAGATTTCATTGACTTTCCGATTGCCGAAAGCGCGCAGTTCGCCTACGTCGCTTCCACGCTTCTTCTCATTAAATCAAAAGCACTCTTGCCGCAACTCTCACTCTCGCGCGAGGAAGAGGAGAGTATGGAGGACCTACAGAACCGGCTGAAACTGCTCCAGCGCTTCCGGGAACTTTCGCGGCATGTGCGGACACGGTTCTGGCAATGTGCGATGTATCTTCCGCTTGAACGGAAAGTGGAACCGATATTCGCCCCGCCGAAAGACGTTTCCGTAACGTCACTTCTCGCGGGAATTCGCGCCGTCCTCGCCTCTATTCCGAAAGTTGAAGCGCTTTCAAAAGTCGCGGTGAAAAAAGTGGTCAGCCTTGAGAAGATGATTGAGAGCCTAAAAGAGAGGATTACCTCAGCGCTCCGCATGAGCTTCAGAGAATTCACGGCGGCGCATAAAGGTGAAAGAATAAATGTCATTGTCGGTTTTCTCGCAATGCTTGAACTCGTGAAGAACGGGCTTCTGAACGTCACGCAGGATACGCCGCGCGGAGATATTATGATGGAAACCGGCCGCGTGGACGTACCACGCTACTAGAAGATAGAAGGTAGCTGGTAGAAAGTAGAAAAAAGTAGTGTTGCAAATCTACCTTCTACCCTCTATCTTCTACGTACTGATTATTATGGAACTGGATAATCAAATTGAGGCGATACTTTTCTGGCGCGGAGAGCCCATGACGCTCCCCGAACTGTGCCGCGCGCTTAAATTACCCTCGGCCGACGTCAAGAAGGGGTTGCAAAGCCTGAAAGAGAAATTGCAGGGGCGGGGTCTCGTGCTCATTCAAACCGAGGACGAATACGCGCTTGCGACGGCTCCGGAAACACATGAACTCATTGAGCGGTTGCGCAAAGAAGAGCTCGCGAAAGACCTCGGCAAGGCGGCGCTTGAGACTCTGTCCGTCGTGCTGTATAAAGAGAAGGTGTCGCGGCGCGATATTGAATACATTCGTGGGGTTAATTCCACGACGATACTCCGAAGTCTGCTTATGAGAGGTCTCGTAGAACGCCGCCAGAGCGAGAAAGACGAGCGGGTATTTCTGTACCGCCCGACCATTGACCTCCTTTCGCTTCTTGGCATTACCTCGGCCGAAGAGCTCCCTGAATTTCAGGACGTCCGGACGGAACTTGCCGCCGCTGAGACTGCCGCCACGGTGGCGGGGGCGTCGCTTGCAGATGGTGCGGGTGACGGGGAAGACAGTGTCCCGTCCGGACTTGTACCTGAACATGAGTAATCTCATTCAAAAAGTGTGGGCGGAAATCCGGCCGGAGTATTTTTTCTGGGCGGCGGTGCTTTGCTCGTTTTATGCTGTGCTTGGAGCTCCTTCGCCGAAGCTTTCGGCCGTGCCGACTGCCACGGCCGCGGCGATTGTCGCGCAGAGAGAAAATCCATTTGATTCGGTTTCGCTTTCGGCGAAGGCCGCCTTTGTGTACGACCTTAAGACAAAGAAAGAACTGTTTGCAAAGAACGAAAATGACGTGTTGCCTCTTGCCTCCATCACCAAGATTATGACGGCGGTGGCTGCGCTTTCATTCATTCCCGAAACGACGTACATTACGATTGACGCGGAAGCTCTGCGCGCCGAAGGTGATAGCGGGCTGAAAGTAGGGGAGCGCTGGCTTTTGCGCGACCTTTTGCAGTTCACGCTGATTGAATCATCCAATGACGGAGCAGTTGCCGTCGCCTCCGCGGGGGGCGAAATGTTCGCCACCGGCACGGAAGGCGAAAACCAAAGCCGTTCGCTTTTTGTAGATGAAATGAACACGATGGCAGAATCAATCGGCCTCCGTTCCACGCGCTTTTACAACGAAAGCGGGCTTGACCTTGATCCGCGGAACGCCGGGGCGTACAGCACCGCCAAAGAAACGGCTTATATGCTCGCGTACGGCCTTGAAAAATTTCCTTCCATATTTTCGGAGACGCGGTGGAGCGAACTAATCCTCACCGGCGATACAGAGAAACATGAGGCGAAAAATACGAATAAAGGGACGGGTCATTTCCCCTTGCTTATCGCTTCAAAAACAGGATACACTGACCTCGCTGGCGGGAATCTTATTATTGCCTTTGACGCGGGATTCAATCATCCAATTATCGTTTCCGTCTTGGGCTCCACGATTAACGGAAGATTCACCGACGCAGAGGCGCTGGTGTGGGCGACATTGGATGCTTTGAGCGAAACGAATTAGCAGACAATGAGTACTCCCGTGGTACGACATTGGATGCTTTGAGCGAAACGAATTAGCAGACAATGAGTACTCCCGTGGTACGACATTGGATGCTTTGAGCGAAGCGAATTAGCAGACAATGAGTACTCCTGTAGTACGACATTCGAAAGCTTATAGCTGTTAGCTGATAGCTTATAGGAAAGGTGTGTGTTTCTTGAACCTAACAGCTATAAGCTATAAGCTATAAGCTATGCTACTGGATTTAATCAAAGTTTTCCTTCCCGCTCTCCTCGCGTTCGCGCTGGGCATTGGCATCACGCCGGTCGTCAGCCATTACTTATACGCGCACCGGATGTGGAAGAAAAAGACGGGGAAAGGGGATAGCACGCCTCTCTTTAATAAACTGCACGAGACCCGCGAAACGGGCACGCCGAGAATAGGAGGAGTGATTATCTGGATTTCCGCCACTAGTGCCATCGCGGGTATTTACGTACTCGCGAGTCTTTCCGGTGCACCACTTATCGCGAAGCTGGATTTTTTAAGTCGGAGTCAGACATGGATTCCACTTCTTGCGCTACTCATTGGCGCGTGCATCGGACTTATTGACGATATCTTTGAGATACAAGGGACGGGGGACTACAAAGCAGGAGGGCTTTCGCTGGGGAAACGCCTGCTCGTCGTTGGCGCCGTCGGCCTCTTTGCGGGTATCTGGTTCCACTATAAGCTTGATGTAACAAGCATTGGTATTCCGTACTTTGGACCCTTGGAAATAGGGTGGCTTATCATCCCTCTCTTTACACTCGTGATGCTCGCGATATATTCGGGTGGCATCATTGACGGCATTGACGGCCTTGCCGGAGGCATTTTCGCGATAATTTTCGGCGCGTATGGAGCGATTGCGTTTTTCCAAAGCCAGATAGACCTTGCCGCGTTTTGCGCCGCGCTTCTCGGGGGCATTCTTGCGTTTCTTTGGTTTAATATCCCGCCGGCGCGTTTCTATATGTCGGAAACGGGAAGTATGGCTCTCACGCTCTGTTTGGCGATTGTCGCGTTTATGACCGATTCGCTCGGCGAGGGGGAAGGACTGTTTGTCCTTCCGATTATCGCTTTGCCGCTTTTCGCGACCAGCGCCTCGGTTATTTTACAAAAACTGTGGAAACGCTTTTTCGGGAAGAAGCTCCTGATTATTTCACCCCTCCACCACCATTTTGAAGCCATCGGATGGCCGTCGTATAAAGTGACCATGCGTTATTGGGTGCTCTCGGTTATTTTCGCTCTTCTTGGCCTTATCGTCACTCTCGTGAGTTAACACAGATATACGATTTAAGATTAAAGATGTAAGCAAGAGAAAATTCGCTTTGCGAGATACATATCTCCTCACGTTAATCTTAAATCTTTCAACTTTAATCTTTCAAAATGAAGCATTTCTCCCTTAAGAATCTCCGCGCGTACCTTACCGTTTCCAGCAAACCCGACGCGTGGCTTCTTTGGATTGTTATCTCGCTTGTCTTTGTGGGTCTCCTTATTTTCCTTTCCGCTTCCCTCGGCCTGCTTGCCCGCGACGGAGCAAGCTTCGGGAGTATTGCCACAACGCGACTTCTCGCGACGATACTGGGGGCGGGAGCCGCGTACTTTGCTTCCGTCATTCACTATAAACATCTCCAGAGATACACGCTTGCGATACTGCTCGGGGCGACACTTCTTGCGGCGCTTGTCTTTGTTTCGGGAATCGGGCAGGAGCATGGAGGAGCGCGCCGATGGATATCCATATTTGGTTTTTGGTTCCAGCCGTCCGAAATCCTCAAAATCGCCTTTGTCATTTACACCGCGGCTTTTTTCGCGACAGTCAAGGATAAAGTGCGGACATTTTCCTACGGGCTTCTTCCGCTCTTCGCGCTTCTTGGCATCGCCGGGTTTTTGCTGCTGCTCCAGCCGGATATCGATACTTTCTTTGTCCTTTTTATGGCGCTATTCGCGATGTTTTTCGCGGCGGGCGGGCGGCTCCGCCACATCGGCATTATGATTCTTGCCGGCGGTATCGCCCTCGCTCTCCTCATCGCGACGAAGCCGTATCTTATGAACCGCGTGATGACCTTTCTCAATCCCGCTGCCGACCCGCAGGGAGCGGGGTATCAAGTACAGCAATCGCTTATCGCCATCGGTTCGGGCGGACTCACGGGAAAGGGATTCGGCCAAAGCGTGCAAAAGTTTTCGTACCTTCCGGAACCCATCGGCGATT
>JBBUCR010000135.1:0-5949 GCA_038057695.1 Patescibacteria group bacterium
GCCTCGTCTCTCGTATCTGCTTTTTGTCTTCATTCGATTCTCCCATGATTGTTTGACTGCTCTTAGGCCAAGTTTTACATAGAACAAGGCCGAGAGTAACCCTATCCCCACTTACGCCTCGTGTCAACCGACATTGTGCTATGATGTACACCTATGCCCCAGCACCAAAATGGGGAGCGGAGTTTATCTGACATCTTAACTTTGACTTAATATGAATACAGTCAGCAATGGTAAAGTGGTAAGCGCTTTTGGTGACGGGGTAAACAAATCACTAGAAAAAAAGCTTGTGAATTGGGGACCACTGCTCATCTTCATCGCCGCGATGCTGTGGGCGACGGACGCACCGTTCCGTTTCCACCTCACGCGCACGCTTGATTCCAGTTTTATTGTTCTCGCGGAGCATTTTATCAACGTGCTCTTGATTTTGCCGTTTGTGTTCGCAGGGTGGGCGGAAATAAAGGCGCTGAATTGGAAGCAGTGGCTCGCTATTTTGGTTATCGGCATCGGCGCTTCCGCGGTTGCTTCCATTCTTTTTACGATGACCTTTTCGTACGTCAATCCGTCAGTTGCCATTGTTTTGCAGAAACTCCAGCCGCTCATCGTGATTACGCTTGCCGCCCTTTGCTTGAAGGAAAAGCGTGGCAAGCGATTTTGGCTGTGGGCCGTTCTCGCGCTCGCGGGCGCGTACGTTATTTCATTCCCCGGCCTGAAGCCGGAGCTGTACTACGGTGAGGCGTGGAACCCGAACACCATAGGCGTTCTCCTCGCGCTCGGCGCAGCGGCACTTTGGGGCCTCGGCACGGTACTTGGGCGCTATGTGCTCGGCACGTCGGTGAGTTTCAAAACGGTCACGGCGCTACGCTTTTTAATCGCGTTCTTCTTTTTGTTTGTTTTGAATTTTAAGGTTGGCACGTGGGGAACCATTCTCGCCCTCACGGGAAAGGATATTCTCTTTATGCTTATCATCGCGGTAACATCCGGCTTTACTTCCCTTTTCCTGTATTACAAAGGTCTGCAAACGACAAAGGCGAGCATCGCGACACTGGCCGAACTCGGTTTTCCGTTCCTCGCGGTTATCGTCAATGCCGCGGCACTTGGTTTGTTTTTCAAGCCGATGCAAATTGCCGGTATGGTTCTCTTGCTTATCGCGGTGTGGGGACTTGCAAAAATAAACAAATCTGAAATAACAGCTAGTTCGTAACATTAGCAATAGTATACGAACGTATATTATTGCTAAATCAATTACTCTTTCCTATCAACTGCCCACTACAAACTACGAACTATTCTGGTCTTTTCTCTTCGCCCGTGCCCTATCAATATCGGTTAAATATTGTTTTCGCAGGCGAACATTCTTCGGTGTGATTTCCAAATACTCATCTTCCGCCATTACTTCCAGCCCTCGTTCAATCGTGAGAAGAAACGGCGGAACAAGGTCAATCGCCTCATCGGTTCCAGCGGCGCGCACGTTCGTCAGCTGTTTCCCTTTGGTCGGGTTTACCTCCATCTGTTCCCCTTTTGACGTATTGCCGATAACCATCCCTTCATAGACAGGCGTACCGGGGCCGATATAGAGTACGCCGCGCTCCTGAAAACCCCAGAGCGCGTAGCCAAGCGCCTTCCCAGTCGCCATGGAAATCATTGACCCAACAACTCGCTTCTGTATCTCGCCCGCGTACGGTTTGAAGCCGATAACGCGCGAAGACATAATACCTTCGCCCCGAGTATCAATAATGAATTGGTTCCGGTAGCCAAGTATTCCACGAGTCGGCCCTTCCAGCGTGAGACGGATGTTGACGGAGTGTTCTTTGATATCCGTTATTTGAAACGCACGGCGTCCCAGTTTATCAATAACAACACCCTGATACTCCGCGGGCGTGTCTATGATAACTTCTTCAAACGGTTCCTGCTTCACGCACGCCCGACTGCCGTCAGGCTGTATAGGGCCATTCTCCATATGAATGATGACCTGGGGTTGGGATACCTGTATTTCATAGCCGGCGCGCCGCATATTTTCAAGAAGAATCGCGATGTGCAGTTCTCCGCGTCCGAGCACTTTGAAATACTCGTTTGACGAGAAATCAACCTTAAGTCCAACGTTCACTTCAAGTTCACGTCCCAGATACTCGCGGATTTGACGCGACGTGACGAATTTGCCGTCCTGCCCGCCGAACGGCGACGTATTGATGAGAAATTGCAGTTCAATCGTCGGCTCGTCAATCGCGATAAGCGGAAGCGCTTCGGCATTTTGCTCTGCCGAAATTGTTTCTCCGATTTCAATATCGGTAAGTCCGGCAATCAGCGTGATGTCTCCCGCCTGCACCTCTGAAGCTTCCAATCGCTCCATCCCCTTCCACGTAAATAATTTCAGAATTTTGCCGGAACGTACCTCGCCCTTTTGATTCCGCACAAAAACCGGCATCCCGGGCTTCGCGATTCCCTCATAGACGCGCGCCACCGCCATACGACCGAGAAAATTATCATACGCGAGATTGAACGGCTGCATACGAAGCGGCTTCGCGGTGAGTTCGGGCGTATCCACGCTCGGTACATGCTCGCAAATGGTTTGGAGAAGCGGGGCTAAATCTTTTGAGTCATCGGTCAAGTTTTTCTTCGCGATTCCTTGACGACCAATCGCGTATACCACCGGAAAATTCGCCTGCGCCTCGTTCGCGCCAAGTTCAAAGAAAAGTTCCAGCACCTGTTCGTGCGTCTTATGCGTGTCCGCGGCCGGTTTATCTATTTTATTGATAATGACAATCGGTTTCAGTCCGAGTTCCAGTGACTTCTTTAGCACAAACCGCGTCTGGGGCATCGGACCTTCTTGCGCATCAACGACGAGAAGCACGCAATCAATGGAACGGAGTACTCGCTCAACTTCGGAGCCGAAGTCGGCGTGGCCTGGAGTATCCACGATGTTTATCTTTCCGTTTTTGTACGGAATAGAGGTATTTTTTGCGTATATCGTAATACCGCGCTCTCGTTCAAGCGCGTTGGAATCCATCGTGGCCCCCTCCTTACTAACACCGGCCTGCTTCAAAATCGCGTCGGTAAGCGTGGTCTTCCCGTGGTCGACGTGGGCGATAATAGCTATGTTACGTATCTCCATATTAGTTGGTGGTCATTTTTTTCTCCCCTCTTTAGAGGGGAAGTGCCGAGTCTGCGAGGCGTATGGGTGCCAGAGTTTCCCTCCACTCTGTATTTCTTACAATCAACTACCGCGCAGCAAGCTGACGCGGTACGCCCGCCAGCTTGATGGCACTGCGGTAGGCTCCACTAAGCACCATTTTTACCGAATGATGGCCGTGTGTCGTCTGTATGTTTGAGCAGTTTATTGAGCATACGATGGCACATGGTCTTCTGTGAAAATGGTGCTGGGTTTATTATCTGCATTCCGCCTCATCCTCATAGAGAGCTCACGAGGTATTCGGCGGGCAGATAATAAAAACAAGGCCTCTCGGCCAGACTGCAGTGACGAAATAGTACCATAGAGAGGCTGAAAACAACAGTTTTACCCGCAAAACCAATCTGCGACTCTCCGCGACACATATCCGAGGATACCAAGTTGAATGACAGGGGTGAGTCCCACATTAAGTATTGGAATAATTTGCATCGCGTCGGTATATGCCCATCGGCCGGTCGCAAGCGCCCACTTTTCCAGTAAAATAGCAAAGAGCAGGAGAAAGAGAAAAGCAACTCCCCCTCCTACTCTCCGTCTTCCAAGGAGGGAGAGAGGAAGAAATGCCACAACCGTAATAACTGTCGCGTCAAAGAGTGCAGCGCGGAATAAAATTAGATTGGTAATCGCTCCGCCCTGATACGAAACATAGAGCACCGAATGCAGGTGCTCCCAGATAAGGTTGGGAAGAAAAGCAAAAATAAAAACGACGACGAGTCTTCGTAGCATTGTCCTAATGGTAGCACACTCATATTTAGCAATAGTGGACACGTGTCCACTATTGCTAAATATACTGGACTCCCACTTTGTGGGAATGACTGAAAACTAGGGGGCTTTTACTGGAAGCGTTTTATAAATACAGCGAATGCACACCGCCTGGTCTTTACGGGTTTTGATGTATTTATTGCCGCAGATGCAGAGTAAAATCTCGGTGCGGGTTGTTTTGACGACCCACTTGCCGACCGTATTCTGAAACGTCTTCCGCGACGGAGTCATTATGTTATGCCGTTTATGTGTAGTCTTCATATATTTTAATTACGTCGTTTGCGAATCGGTCTCTATCGTAATTTCAAATTCCAATAACCAAACACCAAATCCCAAACAATTGACACGTCTTCGTGTCATCCCCGCGCAGGCGGAGAACCAGAAAAACTGGATTTCCGCCTTAGTCTACGACTACTTCACTACTGCTACGTCGCGGAACGACTTAAGAAAGTCGTTTGTTTGTAATTTGGAAATTGTGATTTGGAATTTACTTTTGTCATTCTATAAACGTCAACGCTTTGCCTTTTTTCTCTCCGCGCCCCGTCCGTCCGATGCGATGGACATAATCGTCGTAGGTCGCGGGCAGGTCAAAGTTAATCACGTGCGAGACGTTATCAATATCAAGCCCCCGAGCCGCGACGTCGGTCGCGACAAGCACCTGCACGTGATTTTTCTTGAAGAGGTCCAGCGCCTGACGCCGCTTGGAAAGATTCTTATTTCCGTGAATGGATTCCGACTTGAATCCACGTTCCGCAAGCACCTTGGAAAGTTTCTCCACCCCGTATTTGGTGCGTCCGAACACAAGCACCTTCTTGAACTCCGCGTCGTTGAGGAGGTCGTGCAGGATATTTATTTTATTCTTCCCACGGGTTTTGACGATGTCTTGGTCAACGTTCTTTGCCGTATCTCCGGTCTTCACCGAAATACTCACCGGTTCTTTCAGAAAATCTTTAATAAGCGCTTCTATATCGCGCGACATCGTGGCGGAAAAGAAAAGCGTATGCCTGTCCTTTGACATCTTTGACATCATAAACCGCATATCGTGAATAAATCCCATATCGAGCATACGGTCAGCTTCATCAAGCACGACAGTTTTAAACCCTTCAAGATGGAGATACTTCCGCTCCACAAGGTCTTTGAGTCGTCCGGGAGTGCCGATAATAAAATTGTTTTGATAACGGAGATTACGGATTTGATTGCTCATACTCGCCCCACCAACGCAGACAACGGAAAAGATTTTAAATCCCTTGATGAAACCCTTAAGTTCTTCGTCAATCTGAATCGCCAGTTCGCGGGTAGGCACCATAATCAACACACTTTCGCGCGGATTCTTAAGTATTTTGTTGATGAGCGGGATGAGAAACGCGGCTGTTTTGCCGGTTCCGGTATTCGCGATACCGACAACATCCGAGCCTCGGAGAATATGAGGAATGGTGCGGTCCTGAATGGGAGTCGGGGTCACGTATCCTTTAGTAATGATGTTCTGCTTCAGTCGTTCGTCGATAAGGAAGTCCGCGAATTTGTGTTCCGGCACGAAGTGAGGAGCGAGTTCGGTAATCACCGCCTTGTTCACAAATTTCGTGATATCGGAAAATTCACCGAATTTACGGCCTCCTCCCCGAGAGTTCCCCTGAAATGACCTTTGCGGTCCTCGGGAACCTCCCCTAGAGGCACCGCCAAAACGACTCCCTCCGAATGAGGGCTTTCCATACGATTTTCCCGAAGAAAAACCTGTACGCTGTGTGTGGCGTGGATACATACGTCTTTATGAACCTTACGGCCGTTATCTAAGCAGTGGCCGGCTCTCAAGGTTTATAAAGACACTTTTGTCTTTACTCCCACACCAATTCACTGAATTGGTGTGGGGGTGTACGTAAGGAGAAGTACTCTCAAACGAAACCCGTGAGATTCAGTTGTATATAGAGTATATCCTAAAAGCCGTATTTTGTCAACTCTCAGTCTTCTCCGATGCAAAATAGCAGTGAAGCTCTGCCGTCATTCCAACGGAA
>JBBUCR010000136.1:0-1519 GCA_038057695.1 Patescibacteria group bacterium
TCGGGGTGGGGGTTCGCTCAAAGTCAATTCGCTTCCTTTTGGTATTTTATTGTCAGCTTGGCAGTGGGCTTTGGAGTCCAAGTCGGTTTATATACCTATCTTCGCGGTATCATTCGGAGCGGCCAAGGAACAAAAAAGACACTTGGAGTAACTGGTACAACCTCCACTGCCGCAATGATTTCCTGTTGTACGCGAAAGACGGAGTAAACTTCATTTCGGGAATGCGTCCCACTATTCTGCCGACATTCTTTCCTAACGCCCGTTTGGGCAAGTTGCCGAAAGAGATTGATGTTAAGGATAGAGCGCATCATCAATCACGCGGCATAAGGGAAACAACGCACAACAAAGGTCGAGATTATTAACAGCGCATTAAAATAGGATTTACGCACACTCCTCCCGCGCTAGACGCGCGAGTGCTCCCCTTGATAGGGGGAGAATGAAACGAGAGACGCGTCAATCCTGCACGAAACGCCATGCAACTGAATGCAAAAAAATTGGCGAATGCGGCAACGCTGACGGTGGGTATTCTCTATGTTGTCTGTACGCTTTTCGTCGCGGTTGCGCCGGAGGCGGCAATGGCGATTGTCGGTGGAATGATGCACGTCCCCGAGTTAGGAGATTCACTTGGCGAAGTAGAGGTAACGCTCGGCGGATTACTTCTCGGATTTATCCCGCTCCTCGTGTATGCCTACGTCGGAGCGTATCTCGTGGCGGCATTGTATAATCGGTCGGTAAAATCCTAGCGAAAGTTCTAGCCCCGTTCGCTCCTCTTTACCCAAGTAAAGGGGAGCGGAGTGGTCGGCGGTTGTTTTTTCGGTTTTCTTTCTCATTTTCACTATGCTCACTGACATACATTACGCATGGCTTATCTGGAGCGTACTGCTCCTTGTCATATGGCTGGCAATGTATCTTGTGCTACGCTCAAAGGAAAGTAAAAAGGAAATGCTGATTGTCAGTTTCTGGACTGGACTGACGGGTTTGACCGAACCGCTGTTTGTCCCCGAATACTGGAGTCCTCCTTCACTTTTTAATTTGAATGCCCTAACTGGTTTTGATATTGAGAGCGTCCTCTGGGCGTTTGGCGTTGGTGGGATAGTTGTCGTACTCTATGAGTATATCTTCCGCACCGCACATCGTCATCTTTCCCGTACGGAACAGCATGGGCATCGTCACCGTTTCCACCACATCGCAGTCGGTGCTACTCCCGTGTTGCTCATCGCGCTGCTTGTGTTCACCGACTGGAATCCCATCTACAGCTCTATTCTGGCGCTCTTGGTTGGCGGTATTGCGACATGGTACTGTCGCCCCGACCTCAAAAAGAAAATGCTTGCAAGTGCCGGTCTTTTCCTCGGAGTGTATTTCCTGTACTTTCTCACGCTCATTGGTATGTATCCGGGATATGTTGGACAGGTATGGAACCTCTCGGCGATTTCAGGAATTCTTATTGTAGGGATTCCGCTTGAAGAATTGCTCTTTGCATTGAGCTTTGGGTTTATGTGGTCAAGCGTGTACGAGCATA
>JBBUCR010000137.1:0-2002 GCA_038057695.1 Patescibacteria group bacterium
AGGATTCCGACATCTGCGCACACCGCAATGGGAAAACTTATGGAAAAGGCGTCGTTTCCCGCGGCCTTCGGACTTGGACTCCTGGTCGGTATTTGCCAGTTCCCCTGTATGGGCGGCCCCTACCTTATGGTGATTGGACTCCTGCGCGACCAAGTTACCTACTTCTCGGGATTCGGGTATCTCTTGTTCTATAACCTTGTTCTGATTGTCCCGCTTGTTGCCGTCCTTCTCATTTCCGCAGATAAAACAGTGGTGGACCATGTACAGGAGTGGAAACGCGCGAACATGCAGGAAGTAAAACTCTGGGCGGGACTCGCGATGGTTGTTATCGGCATCTTAATCTTCTTCATCTAATTGTATGGAACCCGAAATAAATCAAAAACACCGCAGGGATGACCCGCTCTCGGTACCGGTTGCCATCGTGCTTGGCGCGGCATTGCTTTCGTTCGCGTGGATGTACACGTCGAGTCCCGCGCCGGAGCAAAAACTTGACTCGCCGGCGGAAACGGTTTCGGCACCCGACACCGTCACCCTCTCGCCCGATGAAGAGGCGGTACTTCCCTCTTCCGGAGCTCTACTCCCGGTCACGTGGGGAGACCTTGGCTCTAAACTTACCAGTGTCGGCGCAATTGATGCGGGTCGGCTCAAGCAGTTGTATTCGGAGCGCGGGGAATATTCTGAAGCATACAGAACATTACTGGAGGAAAACAGTACGGAAAAATTAAAAATAACTTCGGCCAATGCCGGATACCTCCTTAATTTGTTCTGGGCTCTCGGTCTCGCGAGCAGGAATCCTATTCTGGATTCCGGTGAAATGCAAAATCCGGCGTACGGTGGAGCCGGAGGGTTCGCTTCAACGGGCGGATGGACAATGGCGGTGGGTAGTCCGATGGACCACTACAGCCGACACTTATTCTTCTCGCTCACCCTGGAGCAGCAAGCTCTCGTGGACAAAGTGTCCCGCGGCATTTACCGCCCCTGTTGCGGCAATTCGGTTCACTTCCCCGACTGCAATCACGGAATGGCCATGCTCGGGCTTCTGGAACTTATGGCTTCGCAAGGAGTGAGTGAAAAGGATATGTGGAAAGCCGCCTTAGTAGTCAATTCCTATTGGTTCCCCGATACCTATCTCACACTCGCGACCTATATGAAGAGCAAGGGCGTGGAGTGGAAGGATGTGAACGCGCCAGAAATACTCGGAGCCGGCTATTCAAGCGCGCAAGGGTACGCGCGAATAGCCTCGCAGGTCAGCGCTCCGGCACGTTCCGGAGGCGAAAGCGGTTGTGCGGTGGGCGGCTCCGCGCCGGTGGTGGCTCCGACACGACAAAACAGCGGAAGCGGCTGTGGAATATAACAGTAATTAAAGCACTATGCATAACCATAACAATGAAAAACATTCGGGAATGATGTGGATGATGCTCGTCTGCTGTCTTGCACCGGTCGCTATTCTGCTTTTTGCCGGAGGCCAATTGTCAGGAGGCGGATACCTTTGGCCAATTTTAATCGGTGTGTTTGTCGTAGGACATATCTGGATGATGTTCAGGGGACACGGAGGACATACAGATGATGATACGGAAGAGTCATCTACTACCGCTTTGGACAAACCAGAGAAAAAGGACGAACAGAAAGAAGACAAACATGGCGGCTGTTGCCATTAACATTCAATTACTATGGATCCCGTTAGAAGCCGCGGTCACGGTTTCACTATCGGTAATATACCCGGAGTTGCGAAATTCGAATAGGTACGGTCATTGCGAGCCCCATAGAGGGCGAAGCAACCCATGAATTCTTAAGAAAACATCTGGATTGCTTCGCCACGCTCGCAATGACGAGATGGAATTCTCATTTCGTAATCCGGGGTAATATATAGTTACTATGGAAACAAGTCGAAAGATTTTAGCAATAATCATGAAACAGGGTTCGCTGACCGCGACCTGCTTCTAACGGGATGGAAAACGCGTACGGCCTCTGGCCGCTTGTGATTATCGCTTCGCTCTTCGTC
>JBBUCR010000138.1:0-1826 GCA_038057695.1 Patescibacteria group bacterium
ATGCGTAGTTTCCGCTGAAGGTATGAGGTGGAAGCTTTCCCCGCGGAGATCACCGCTTCACGAGCCTCTTCATACAGGTCGTCGTCAATTTCTTTCTCATCGTCCCCGAGCACGCTTTCAAAAATGAAATTACCCCCGCCTTCTTCTCCGCCCAGGTTAAGTTCTTGCGGCACCTCATCTTTATACTGATTGATAAGATAACCCGTTACCCCCTTCACCTCCGTTTCCGAAATAAACGCAGACTGAAGCCGCACTGGTTTTGACATTTCACCTGAAAGGAAAAGCATATCACCCGCACCGAGGAGCTTTTCCGCGCCTCCTGTATCAAGAATCGTTCGCGAATCAATTTGCGAGGATACCTGCAAGGCAATGCGCGCCGGTATATTCGCCTTAATAAGGCCGGTGATGATATTCACGCTCGGACGCTGAGTGGACAGAATGAGGTGGATACCGACTGCGCGGCTCATTTGGGCAAGGCGAACGATGGCCGATTCAAGCTCGCGAGGGTAGGTCGCCATAATGTCCGCGAGCTCGTCAATGATAATAACGATATACGGCATTCGTTCCGGGAGTTTTTCAGCGCCGGCAGTTTCTCCTTCCCCCTTTCTCAAGGTTTTTTCCAGTTTTTTATATTCCGGCTCAACGATATTCTTATGATACGATTGAATGTCGCGTACTGACTCCGATTCCAGAATGTCATAGCGTCGGTCCATTTCCTTTGCAGCCCATTTAAGCGAAAGTATCGCTTTTTTCGCGTCGGTGACGACCTGCGTGAGGAGGTGGGGGATTTTGTTATACAGCGTAAGTTCAACGCGCTTCGGGTCAATAAGAATAAGTTTCAGGTCGTCCGGCGAGTTGCGGAAAAGAAGCGAGGTGAGAATCGTGTGAATCGTGACCGATTTTCCCGAACCAGTCGTACCGGCAATCAGCACATGAGGCATTTTTGAAAGGTTAGCGAAATGCGCTTTGCCGGAAAGGTCTTTGCCGAGCGACATAAGAAGCGGTTTCTCCGAGGACGCGAATTCGCCACTTCCCAGCATGGTTGCGAGACCAACCGTCGCTTTGACGGTATTGGGAATTTCAATACCGACAAGTGATTTTCCCGGAATCGGCGCTTCAATGCGAATAGGATGAGCGGCAAGCGCGAGTTCAAGTTCGCGCTGAAGGGCGACAATTTTTGAGAGCCTGACACTTTCGGCAGGCTTTAGGGCGTAGCGGGTAACTGCCGGCCCAATGGAAATTTCATCCATTTCCACCTCAATGCCGAAATTTTGAAGTGTCCGTTTTATGATATTCGCGTTCGCCTTAATATCGCCGACGCCCGGCTTGCCTTTATCGGCCTCCAACAGTGAAAGCGCGGGAGGGGTATATGGGCGGGAGCTCCACCGGTCTAGAATTTTTCCGGCCGTCGCGAGAACGGTTTCCATTCCATTCTTTATCTTCGTCTTTCGCCCATCCTTTTTTTGAGCTGTCCGCTCGTCATCTTCCTCGTCATCCGCTCCTTTTTCCCCGGCTTCTTCCGGCTCACTTTCTGAAATAGTTTCTTCCACGTCCAGCCCAATAATCTTCGGCTTCGGTTTCTTACTGGTAAGTTCCCTCCACCATATACCGAGCGATGTGACCGGAATTGACGCTTCAAACATAATAAGGAGCGCGATGACGAAACAGGCCGCGAGAATAACAATAGAAATATACATATCAAACACGTCCACAAGCGGAACGGTCAGCGTTTTTCCGAGCCAACCGCCTTCATTGGGGAAAATAAGCTGAACGATACCGAGTCCGGAAAGAAAGAGGACAAACGCACCCACTGTTTTCTTCATCGG
>JBBUCR010000139.1:0-1577 GCA_038057695.1 Patescibacteria group bacterium
GTTCCCCGAGGTCAGACCTCAAATCTGAAGAGAGGTCTGACCTCAAAGGAACCCCGCGGACAAACTTCGTTGCCGGAAAAAGCAAATACCTTGTGGTAGAGGGGTGTGAATACCGCAGGTCGTTTTTGAACTTATTGCCGGAGATTTTGGTGATTACTAACATAGACGCCGACCATCTGGATTATTATAAAGACCTTACGGACATTAAGAGCGCTTTTGCCGAGCTCGCCGCGAAACTGCCCCACGATGGCGTTCTGATTGATGAGGGAAAATATGGCGGCATTTCACTTCCTGACGGTTTTACACTGAGAATTCCGGGAAAGCACAACATCTCAAACGCGAAAGCCGCGCTCGCTGTCGCTCGCGCGTTGAAGATTCCAAATGCGACGGCGCTCAATTCTCTCGCTGACTTCTCCGGCACCTGGCGCCGGTTTGAGTACCGGGGCAAGGCGCCGAACGGTGCCCTGGTTTATGACGACTACGGGCATCACCCGACAGAAATTGAAGCGACGCTACAAGGTGCGCGAGAATTATTCCCCATTGACAAAGGGGGCGGCTCTGGGGGGTTGTCTCCCAAAATAGTGGTGGTATTTCAACCACACCTCTATTCGCGTACCAAACAGCATCTTGAAGGTTTTGCTTCCGCGTTCAAAGAAGCAAGCAGCGTGATTTTGCTTCCCATCTATCCCGCTCGCGAGAAAGACCACGGCGACATCAACTCACAAATGGTAGTGGACGCGATAAAGAAACAAGGAAAAGACGCCCATCTCGTGCAAACCTTTAACGAAGCTGCTTCGCTCGCGCAAAACCTCTGCGGGGCAGGGGATATCATAATCACCCTCGGCGCCGGCGAAACAAACAAAGTCGCCGACCTGTTGGTTCGTAAAGGGGAGAGTTCATAATTGTCTTACCGCTATTGTTCTGTTATTCTTGAGAATAACAGCATAAGAGTGATATGAAGAAAAAGGTAGATGCAAAGACATATAGGGAGCTTGAAAGGATGGTGCGAGGTTTCGCTAATCATCGGCGTATTCAGATTATGGAGATTCTGAAAAAGAAACCTGAAATGTCGGTTGATGAGATTGCCACTTTCCTGAATATCAGCTACAAGACTGTAGCTGACCATGTAAGGCGACTCGCTATCGCAGGGTTGGTACTTAAACGCAATCAGGACGTTTCGGTCCGTCATCGTCTCACTGACCAAGCTGAATATATTCTCAAGTTCTTGATAACATTAGAATAATTCTTTATTGTAATCTTTATGCTGTTATTCTCAAGAATAACAGCATAGACGGAACCATGATGGGTGTTTTATATATTATAGGGACACCGATAGGGAATTTGGAAGACGTGACGCTACGGGCGTTGCGAACGCTCAAAGAAGCGGATGTGATTCTGTGCGAGGATACACGAGTGACACAGAAACTGCTTGCGAAATATGAAATAACGGGGAAGCAACTTGCACCATATAACGAACAGGATAGCGGAGTGACAACGGGGAAGATTATCGGCTGGCTCCAAGAAGGGAAGAGTGTGGCGATGGTGTCAGACGCGGGTACGCCGGGGATTTCCGACCC
>JBBUCR010000140.1:0-5446 GCA_038057695.1 Patescibacteria group bacterium
CATCTGCGGAGCGGGGGTTGTTTATCTTGCGCTTCATCTCCTTCGCCGCCTCAATAATCCCCGGCGCGTGGGCATGCGCACAATCTATGAAAATAAAATCAGCTCCCGCTTTCGCGAGCGCGACCGCGCGCGACACATCAAGCGGACCAACCGCCGCGCCGGCCGGCAGTCCCGCCGCTTTCACCTGCTTTACCATGGCTACCTGCTCTTCAAGCGGGCAGTTTCGGTGAAGTACTGCCATGCCGCCAAGCCTCCCCAGCGCGATCGCAAACCGCGCGTCGGAGACGGTGTCGGACGCGGCGGCAAGAAGCGGGATAGCAAGACGCGCCTTTTTAGAAAGGCGCGTCGCTACTATCGTGTCCCGTCGGTAAACCGCGGTCTTACGCGGCTCTAAGAGTACATCATCAAAAGTGAGTCCCGGCCGAATCATATATTGGCGAGAGTATATCGTTATTGGATTTCGCACGCAAGCGGTATGCTCCACTTGCAATGGGTATGTTCCTTGAGAGTGCGGATAAACAAGTTCAAAAGAAAGGAAGTAATGCGTAAGTCCTACTATCTTATTCTGACTTCTTTTTCACCCATAGGGGTTGGTGAATTATTTCCGTGCCGCTTTTCCCGCCTTCTTTGCCTTTTTCGCCGGAGCTTTCTTCCCGCCCGCCTTTTTCGCGTTTGAACCCGTCCCTTCCAGTTTTTGGAGTAACATATCAAGCTTCCCGTTCATCACATCCATTTGGCGCTTCAAGTCAATAAGTGGTACTCCTACGGAAGCCTGCGGTTTGGCTGGGGCGGTATTCTGCCTCACTCCGCCGCCCTGTGGCGCGCTTGGGCGCCACGAATCCCCCACCGTCTTTTCCTTCCGCTTCATAAAACACTCTCTGCAATAAATCGGCTTGTCGCCGCTCGGCTGGAACGGCACTTGGCACGGCTTCCGGCAATCGGCGCAAATCGCCGAAAACATCTGCTTCTGCCCTCCTTGTTGGTTGTCGCCCATAATATTTAAATTAAATTAGCAAACGAATAATACGAAAAGTTCATAAAGCGCCTTTCGTCAGTCGTTCCAGTGTACACCTTTTTCGCTTGCTTTTGTACAGGGAAGGCAAAAGCCGCCTCTTCAGGCGGCTTTTACTTTCAACTCTAAACTTTTCACTTTTGACTTTAGGAGAGGTGTACCGAAACAAGCTTGGTCATCTCAAACATATTGACGACATCCTTTCCGCCAAATACTTTCTTCAAAGCGGCGTCCGCGTTGATGTTGCGCTTGTTCTTCGGGTCCTGCAGATTCTTACCCTTAATATAGACCCAGAGCTTTTTCACCACTTCCGAACGGGGCATCGGGCCCTTTCCAACGACGACCGCGAGGTCGGCGCTCACATTGAGCGGCTTCATAAACGCAGAGTTCTCTTTTGCCATACGTATGATTTTATGTTACTAAAATGATAACCCTATAAGTCTACCATAGCTTTTGGTTTTTGGCTTGTCTAGACGACTGTGCCGATTCGTTCAAAAAGCCACCACCCCGGAAAAGAGATGGCGGCATTGAAAGTTCTTCAGTTGGACGATTCCGCGAAATGCATCACCTGCTCCGCGGGCAGTGCGTACACGCTTGGAAAATCGCGTTTTGTTGTGGCTCCGAAAGGCGGAACCCGTTCACCGACGGCAAGTCCGACAAAGCGTCCGTCCGTGTCCCACACTCCGCCCCCAATAAGTCCGCGGGGGGCATTTTGCTTGATTCGCCAATTTTCCGAAAAGCGTTCACCTACCTTTATACCATAGAGCGTGGCCGCGACCGGTACGGAGGGAGGGGCGCCGACCATGTCAACCACGAGTAGCGGGCGTCCGACCTCTCCGGCCGCTCCCGATTTTGGATTGCTCGTTGAGGCGAGCGGACGTCCAGTCCTTGACGCAAGTGCGCGTGAGAGCGGTAACAACTCGGCCAGATTTCGCTCTGTGTCCCTACGGACCACAAACGCCCGCATTGGCCTCCCGCGAAAGAACCGCACGATGATTCGCGAGAAGTTGGCGACGAGAAGCAGTGATGTAATGACTTTGTCGCCAAGTATCGCGCCCGCCCCGACAGTATCGGGCGTTTGCACGCTTATGGTGCGGCCTAACGCCATCACTATCGCTTCACGCAATCCAGTGGAGGTGCTTTTCTCCAGCACAACGACGGTATCTGTCCGCGCAAACAAAAAGACCTTGTTCATTATCTTCCTTTCTGCTGTCTTGATTTCCGTGGCAAATGCTACGCCTGCGCCATGAAAAATCAAGCACATCGCCACACATTGAACTTTTGCGTCTTTGTCTCACTCTCGCCTCGCTGGAGCTTGGGCGAAGCGGGTTTCTCGAATCCCCGCCTCGCGTCCCGCTCGCTCTTTTTGGATTTCAAAAACCCTTGGGCTATTCTCTCGGAAACCCCTGTTGCGTCGCGAGGCATAGCTCCGAATTTTGACGAAAACGGCGATTCTATTTCTTGGCTGGGGGGGAAGGAATCGAACCTTCATACCGGGATTCAAAGTCCCGTGTCTGACCATTAGACCCGCCTCGACTCGCCCGCCTAGCCTGCGAGGCTGGCCGGACTCATCAAGGCGAGGCGGGCGACCCCCAATGACACTTCTAAGTAGTGCTGGGGGACTTGGAATCGAACCAAGATTCACGGCTTCAAAGGCCGCTGTCCTACCTTTAGACGATCCCCCAGCACTACTTAGAAAAAATTCTAGTTTTCAAATATTTTCTTCCCGCACCTAACTTGAAATATCTTTCTCTTTCCCTCGCTTCTCGTAAATTATCAAACTGTTCGGTATATTTTAATATCCATGGCATGTAGCGTTTGGTATAACTATGTTTCCCCGCGTTATGTTCAGCTATTCTTCGCTCAATGTTGTTAGTAAATCCAACGTAGGCTTTACTGGCGACGGTGCTTTGCAACACATATACCGTAAACATAGTGACGCTACAAATGTACAATAAAAACCGCTCCTCTACAACAATTCTCGCACCTAATGTATGCGCCGCCCCTCTCAACTCCCGCAACCCTTATAGGCTAATTCGCACGAATTAGCCTATAAGGCTGCTCGCATCGCTTGTTGGTTTTTCCTTGACACAAATATAGGTTCGTATAGGATGTCGCAAGTTTAGACAATCAACAGCGTGCGGGGCATAGCTGACCCGCCTTCCGGTTCCGCAGTAAACCCCAGTCAAACGGCCGGAAAGACGTTGTTCCTTCTCTTGTCTTGACGACAGCCGGCGAACTGGAACGAGTTCGCCGGCCTGTTTTTTATATGCACAGAAAATAGGTGCGATCGTATCTATTTTCTGCCTGGGATTATTTTTGGTCAGAAGTGAGTTTTATCACCGCAAGCTCCAGCGGGAGCTGGGGCAGAGCAGAGTAACCGATAAGGTCGTAGACGTTTAAGAATTCAAGGAGTACGGCGGAAGTAATGCGGGAATCTTTCGCCAAAGCGTGTCTTTTCAGAAACTCAAAATCTTCCGCCGACACTTCGTCCTGTATCCCCTTTTCCATATCCGGCGCGTTGCGAAGAAGAAGTATGAAACGAAGCTTGGCAAGCAGAAGTTTCGCGAAGACTTTCATATCAATATTCTGTTCCACCGCTTTCCCTATCGCGGACAACCCAGCGGACGCTTCTTTCTTTTCCACCGCCTCAATGAGTGAATTTACCAATGCTCCTTTTGGCGAACCGGTAATTTTTTCCACTTCGGCAAGCGTGATTTCTTTGTCGCCCGACGAACCCATAGCCTTTTGCAGTATGCCGTGCGCGTCGCGGTATGAGCCGTCGGCGAGAAGCGCCACGAGTTCCGCCGCGGGAGATTCAATCGCGAACCCTTCTTTTTTCGCAATGCGTTCCGAGGCTTCCTTCAAGATTTTTTGCGAGGGGCGTTTAAACGAAAATGTCTGGCATCGGGAGATTATGGTTTCGGGTACTTTTTCAAGTTCCGTCGTTGCCAAGATAAAAATAACGTGCGGCGGCGGTTCCTCCAACGTCTTCAGAAGCGCGTTAAACGCCTCTTTGGTGAGCATATGCACCTCGTCAATGATGTACACCTTGTGCTTGGACTCAAATGGTACGGAGGAAACGCCATCGCGAAGTAAGCGAATATCGTCAATGCCACGATTGGATGCGGCGTCTATTTCATACAGGTCGGATTCGCTCGTGCCGAGCGCTTTTGCCAAAATGCGGGCGACAGACGTTTTTCCTGTCCCTCGGGAGCCGGAAAAGAGATAGGCATGTGCGACGCGCCCCAGCTTTATGGCTCCCTCGAGCGCTCCAACGACGTGTTCCTGCCCCAAGACTTCCTTAAAACTCTGTGGGCGGTATTTACGATATAAAACTGATTCGGACATGGAAACAGTATAAAACATTTGGAGTTTTAAGTGTAGCAGGCGAAAATTATATAAAAAACAGACCGTCTTCACCAACGGAAGACGGTCAGGATTTTCAAATGTTTCCCCCGATTAAGTAGGAAGGAGGGGAAACTAACGCATCGGGCGATGCGCTTTATTCATACTGACAAGAAAATCACAAAACTCAAAAAACAGCACGCCGGAGATTCCAGCGTGCTTGCAAAAAACCGAATTAACTTACCGAAACAAGCGCTTCCTGCACGGACAATCCTTCGATCGCAGCATACTGCTCAATTAACTCCGGTCTTTGCGCGACAAATAGTTCTGCACATTGTCTGTCTCTGCAGAAAGTAAATCGTCTCAGGAGCCATCGCTCGCTGCCAACACGAAGTTCTTTTTCACAATAATCACAAATATTGGTGCTCATCAAATTAAAATGGGTCGATTGTTGAGAACATAAGGATACTTAATTAATGATAACCTGAATTGGAGAAATTACAAGCAACATTGTTGATATCGCGCAAATAAAAAAGAGCAGGTGGTTGGCCTGCTCCCGCCAGACATTTTCTCATTTTAGAATAATGTCAGGCACCGCGCCCAACAACAAACAACAGGTCTGCCGTCTTTGAAGAAGTTCGTAACCCGGGACCTCTTCTATGGCGCGGTAGATGATTTTACAACCCTTGGATCACCTCCCTCCTGTCTTGTAAAAGTTTGAGATTAAAGTGAAGACGGAAGGTTCTTTGATTTTTCATAGGGGGTCTTTTTGTTGATGTTAATTTTTATTCCAAGAACAGTAGCCAACTGCTCTCGTAAGTATATAATACGCGTCAAAAAGCGACCACCAAATAAAATAACTGACGTGTAAATACGTATATACCTCTATTTTAAGCCACTTTCCAAAAACCGACCCACTATTTTTTCAATCTCCGCGGCGTTCTCTGCTTCCATAAGTCTTGTACGAAGTTCTTTCGCTCCGTCAAACCCTTCAACGTACGCCTTGAAGTGCTTTTTCATAATGGCGAAGTTCTTATGCTCACCAAGCAATTTCTCAAAGAGTTTGCTGTGCTCAACCATGACGTT
>JBBUCR010000141.1:0-1548 GCA_038057695.1 Patescibacteria group bacterium
CTTTTACTCGCTAAAGCCAATCCTGAAAAAGCTAACGAGAATTAGAGTGCTATGGAAAGAGGCCCACGAGTTCGTTCTTATTTTCTCTAAAATTGTCAGAAGTGCACGGGGGAAATTGTAGTTTGATTGAGAATTTGGAATTGATAATTGAAAATTACTTAAACGAGTTGTAAGATAATCTTCCGGTCGTCGTCTTATGGCACACGACCTGTTTACCAAGTAACATTACGATCCATGTTAGAAAATCATAAAGTACAAAAGAGCATCGTTATCACACTTATGCTCCTTTCGCTCTTCCTTCTTGCGAAATTTGTCGCGGAGGTGAAGGCGTTCCGGTTTATCGGCTCCAACCCTTCCGGGGAGAGCGTTATTTCCGTTTCCGGTAAGGGGGAAGTTGTGAAGATTCCCGACCTCGCCACGTTTTCGTTCAGCGTGACCGAAGAGTCGCTCGTCATAAGTGAAGCACAGACCGAGGCGGCAAAAGACATTAATGCCATCCTTGATTATTTGAAGAAGAACGGCGTTGCCGAAAAAGACATCGCCACATCCGGTTACAATATCTATCCGCGTTACGAATACAGCGCGGTGAGTTCGGTATACCCCTATCCGCAAGGCAAACAAAAGCTTGCCGCCTATGTTGTTACCGAGAGCATCACGGTTAAGGTGCGAAAGCTTGAAGACGCGGGTAAACTGCTCGCCGGCATCGGGGAGCAGGGAGCGACGAATATTTCCGGACTCACGTTTGATTTTGATAAACGTGACGAGCTGGTCAAGGAAGCACGTGATAAAGCGATTACCGAGGCACGGGCGGAAGCATCCAAACTCGCAAACTCACTCGGCGTCAGTTTGGTGCGGATTGTAAGTTACAGTGACGGAGGATATTACCCGATGTACAAGACGATGGCGGCTGAAACCTATGGGCGTGGTGGGGACGCATCGGTAGCCCCGTCCATTCCGGTCGGTGAAGATAAAATCATCTCAAACGTGACGATTACATATGAAGTGAAGTGACACAAAATAAGGAGGCCGCTTCTTAGCGGACGACTCTATTTTGTGTCATCCCGCACCGGAGCAGTAGCGGAGTAAGCCTGTAGTCGTAGACCATCGTAGACTAGGATGCGGGATCCAGAAGACAACTGAATGACTGAATAACAACCCCGCCCCGACCATTTGGTCGAGGGAGGTTTGACATATAAGGATTAAGAGAGTACTATTGCCATATGTAACCCCGCGAGGGGTTTTAATTTGGGAATATCACAACTATGTCTCGACTTCTAACCTATTTCAAAGAAACAAAAGCCGAAATGAAGCACGTTTCGTGGCCGACGCGCAAGCAGGCTATCCTTTACACGGCCGTGGTCATTATCATTTCCCTTGCCACCTCGGCGTACCTCGGTTTTTTTGACTATGTGTTTTCGTCGATACTTAAATTAGTTATATAAAACCAATCAACTAATGAACGAATCTACCAATACCAACGAATACGGAAGTCTAATTCGCAGGTATTAGCAGTATTAGTGATTCGCAGATTAGTTTTACCGTCATGAG
>JBBUCR010000142.1:0-3466 GCA_038057695.1 Patescibacteria group bacterium
TTTCTTCACAAAATATGCTATGATTTTCACTGCTATTTACCTATCGGAAAATACTTGCACCTCGCTTTCTGTGTTGAAGGTTTCTAATCGTCCGGATATTCTTATATACTAGATTCTCATTTCTGTCAATGCTTACGCGACTGAATCCGGAGTGTATGCTTAGACGTTATGACGAGCATGAAAAAGAAAGCTGTCTTCTTCGACCGCGACGGGGTTATCCTCAAAGCAATTGTGATGGATGGAAGACCGCGTCCGGCGCATAGTATCGCCGAATACAAGGCACTCTCGGGTGTTATGTCCGGCGCGAAAGAAACGGTGGAAAAAGTAAAAGCCGCCGGTTTTCTCGCGTTTCTTATTTCAAATCAACCGGATATTGCGTATGGTGTTATTTCAAAAGCCGAATGGCAATGGATTCAGGACCAGACCAGCGGTATTCCGTTTGACGATGTGTTTATCTGTTTTCACCGGCGAGACGATAACTGCGACTGTATGAAGCCGAAACCGGGAAAGCTGCTGGAAGCCGCGGAAAAATGGAAGGTAGACCTTTCGCAATCGTTTCTCGTGGGGGATACGAAAGATGACGCTCTGGCGGCGAAGAACGCGGGATGCAGGAGTATTCTTTTGGACGCACCGTACAACACCGAAGTTTTGAGCGGCATGCGAATCCATTCATTTTCCGAACTATCAGACATTTTGTTATAGAGTATCCAAAATGAAAGCCATCATCCTTGCCGCCGGTGAAGGTAAAAGAATGTTACCGCTTACCCTCACTCTTCCCAAACCACTTCTCAAGATAGGAGGGAAAACAGTACTTGACAATATTTTTGAAGCGTTTCCAGAAGAAATTACGGAAGCGATTATCGTCGTACGGTACTTGGGTGAGAAAATAAAATCATACTGCGGCGAAACATTCCACGGAAGAAAAATCCAGTACGCGGAGGGTTCGGACAAAGGGAACGCGTTCACTTTTTTGGCCGCAAAACCCTTTATACAAGAAACCGAACGGGTCATGGTGCTCTATGCCGACGAAATTCCAAGCGCGGAAAATATGCGCAAATGTCTCGCACATGAATACAGATGGCTCTGTAAAGAAACACTTCGGCCAAAGTCAGCGGGTGTTGTCCGATTCCGGGACGATGGCACCATAGAGGAAATTGTGGAAAAATCGGAGAATCCACCCTCCACCGTTGCTGCCATCGGTCTTATGGTGCTCTCGGGGGAAATGTTCCGGTATGAGCCGGTACAAAATCCAAACGGGGAGTACTCCCTCTCTTCCATGGCGAACCGGTTTTTAAAGGAACATAAAGTATATGCGGTCATAACCGAGGGAGGATGTTCCTTGACGAAGCCCGAGGATATCCCCAAGGTGGAGACGTTTTTGGCGAAAAGGAAAGCTAATGAAACTGCCGTTTAAGATGTTATAGTAATGCATACCATGAAGAGCATCAGAGATTTCAACATACAGATTTTTGCGGATGGTGCGGAAAAGGCCTCAATGTTAGACATGTCCACAAAGCCTTTTATTAAAGGGTTTACGACAAATCCGACGCTGATGCGCAAAGGCGGGGTAAACGATTATGTCGCGTTTGCAAAAGAAATTATTGCGGCGATTCCCGGCAAGCCGATTTCGTTTGAGGTCTTTTCGGATGATTTTGATGAGATGGAGAGACAAGCGAAAGTAATCGCCTCATGGGGAAAGAATGTATACGTGAAGATTCCGATTACCAACACGAAAGGTGAATCATCACTTCCGCTCGTTAAGCGGTTGGCGGAAGAAGGAATTAAAGTAAATGTTACCGCGATACTTACTCTGGAGCAGGTACGGGAAACAGCCAAGGCGCTCTCGCCGAAAACCGCCTCGGTTGTTTCGGTCTTCGCGGGGCGAATCGCGGACACGGGGCGGGATCCAATTCCGCTCATGAAAAAAGCGAAAGCGTTGCTTGCGAAAAATAAAAAGGCTGAACTCCTGTGGGCAAGCACGCGGGAAGTACTGAATATCGCGCAGGCGGAAGAGGTTGGCTGCCACATTATTACCGTACCGAATGATATCTTGAAAAAGCTGGATAAGTGGGGCTACGATACCGGTCAACTCTCGCTTGATACCGTGAAGATGTTTTTTGAGGATAGCAAACAGGCGGGTTATCACTTATAAATTTGCCATGTATTTACCGTATATAGAGCAATATCTTGCCGAGGCAAAACAGATCATAGACGGGCTTGACCGTTCTTCCGTTGAGCGAATGATTGGGATTCTGAAACAGGTCCGGGGCGAACGGGGCCGTTTATTCATCTTAGGTGTCGGTGGCGGTGCGGGACACGCAAGTCACGCAGTCAATGATTTTCGTAAAATCGCGAACATTGAAGCCTACACGCCGATGGACAACATTTCGGAATTTTCGGCGCGCGTTAACGACGACGGATGGGAAAGTGTGATGGCGAAGTGGCTGCAGGGAAGCTTTCTTTCCCCGAAGGACGCCATCCTCGTCTTTTCGGTTGGTGGGGGAAACGCCGAAAAGAAGATAAGTATCAATATCGTGGAAGGGGTGCGATACGCGAAAGAAGTTGGCGCAAAGGTGCTCGGTATTGTCGGGCGAGATGGCGGTTATACGAAGCAGGTCGCGGATGCCTGTGTGGTGGTCCCGACGGTGAATACCGAAACCGTGACCCCTCATACCGAGAGCTTCCAGGCGGTTGTATGGCATCTCATTGTCAGTCACCCTTTGTTTTTGAAACAGAAGGGGAAATGGGAATCCATAGAACAGACGAAATGAATGTGTATTCCAGACGGACACCGCCCCCTGTTTTGGTTGATAAACCCGCGTGCTTTTGTATAATGCTTCTGTCATGACTAGAACTCATTTCAAAACCTATCGCAATCCAAAGTCGCGACAGATTCGAGGAAAAAACGGCGCCGACGAGGAAGGTGTAGCTCGCTACTCCGACCGAGGAGAAGCCGTTTTTTACCGAATATGGCGCGGCGACGATGCGAAATGGCTTCAAGTAATAACTCCATGATAGGTTTTGAAATGAGTTCTGGGTACAACGAGAGCATTTCGGTCTTTGTACCGGTCTATAATGAAGAGGGAATCGTGCGCACCGTGGCGGAAGAAATCAGTCGCTACCTTGAAAGCCGGTTTTCCGACTATGAAATACTGCTCGTGACGAGCGATAAGAGTACCGACGGCACAAACGAGATTGCACGGAATCTTGAGCGAGAAATAAAGAATTTGCGAGTAGTGAACCGTGGGGACGATTGGAGTTACGCTGGAGCACTTCGAACCGGTTTTAAGAACGCGAAAAAAGAGCTTATTTTCTTCACTGACGGTGACCGGCAGTTTGACATACGCGAACTTGACTTGCTTATGGACGCTCTGGAGCGATATGACGTGGTGACGGGATATAAACTCAAGCGTAGCGACCCGTGGATGCGCATCTGGATGTCCTGGCTGTATAACGTGACGATGCG
>JBBUCR010000143.1:0-1227 GCA_038057695.1 Patescibacteria group bacterium
TATCCACATACTCCGCGCGCTTCCCGCCAAAATCTGCATCGCCGCCTCCACCGAGTTCGCGTTGAGGTCGCCTATTTTCTTCTCGGCAATCTCGCGGAGTTTCGCTTTGGCAATCGTGCCTGCTTTGGTCGCAGGAGTTTTGCCCGAGCCCTTGTCCTTGCCCGCCGCCTTAAGAAGAAGGTCAGTCGCCGGCGGAGCCTTGAAAATCATATCAAACGTACGGTCTTCATAGATGGACACCACAACCGGTACTAGCTCGCCCTTCATCTTCTCCGTTCCCTTATTAAAGCGGGTGACAAACTCGCCGATGTTGACCTTCGCCTGACCGAGCGCGGGACCAATCGGCGGAGCTGGATTCGCGGCACCACCCATAATCGTCAATTTAAGTTTTCGTACTGCTTTTTTAGCCATAATGTTTATTAAACTTTACAAAACACAGACTACACAAAGACCAAACAAAACACAAACTTTTCAAAAGCACAAAAAGCGATGCTCTTCGTTTGGGTTATCTGCGTTTTGTGCTTTGTTTGGATACTGGATACTGTGCTTTGTGCTTTCCGTCGAGCTAGATTTTCTTCACCTGAAGAAAATCGAGCTCAACCGGCGTTTCTCGCCCGAACATTGATACAAGCACCTTTACTTTGCCGCGTTCAGCGTCCACTTCCCCTACCTTCCCTTCAAGGTCTTTGAACGGGCCGTCTACGATGATCACCGCGTCATCTACGTCAAGCTCTATATTGTGCAGAACCTTATCAGAAGTCATCCGTTTGAACAAATCCTCTACCTCTTTCTTGTCTAGAGGCACCGGAAAAACGCCAGACCCCACGAAGCCGGTTACTCGTGGAGTATTGCGCACCACGTACCATGAATCATCGGTGACAATCATATCCACGAGGACATAGCCGGGGTAGATTTTTTCCTCTTCTTCAACACGCTTTCCGCCCTTAATCTTGATTTTCTTTTCCGTCGGCACGACCACGCTGAAAATCTTGTCCTCCATGCCGAGACTTTCAATACGTTGTTTCAAATTGCGGGACACGGCATTTTCATATCCCGCGTAGGTGTGAATGGCGTACCAGTTTCGTCCTTCTTGTATTTTTTGTTTGCTCATGACGGTAAAACTAATCTGCGAATCACTAATACTGCTAATACCTGCGAATCAGACTTTCTTATTCGTTGGTATTGGTAGATTCGTTCATTAGTTGATTGGTTTTATATAACTAACTT
>JBBUCR010000144.1:0-9776 GCA_038057695.1 Patescibacteria group bacterium
AGTTTATTATGACATCGCCTCCTCTCTATCGAACGCTTTGCCTTTTGATTTCTTGAAAGATGGGAAAGTGTGGTTTCGGATTATCAATCGGGAGTCTAAAAAGTACAAGGCGTATGTCAGAGTAACATTTAACTTTGACGATTTAGAGAAGAAAATATCTGGTGGATATTACGGGGGAGAGCAAGCATGTAAACTTGATGCGTTTTCTGGTATCCAAGCGCCGGGCTTACCTATTCCGGAAGAAGTGAAAGCTGCGGCGAGGGACGGGAACCGTGTAAAGATAAGAATTGATTGCACAGTTAATGACGAGAAAGATAACTTGATTGAGGAGAAATTTCCGCAAACCTACGTCTATGAAGCTCAAAATAACAGTTGGTTTTTAGAGCCATAAGTTGAACTCGGAATCAATTCCCCTGTATAACGAGTTATGTTTATCTCGAAGGAAATGCTTTATATAGTCGGGCTGATAGCGATACTTTTGGTTGGTGTCGGCATTGGGCGGCTGGGGCGGGAAGTTGAAGTTCCCTCTGCTTCACAGGCGGCGGCGGTTGTTGAAAATGCCAGCGCTACGGCAGAGAAGACAACCACCCCCGAACCCCTCCTTAGAAAAGGAGGGGAGGAAGAAGTGAAAGTGGTGCGGGTGGTAGACGGCGATACGATTGAGGTTGAGATAAACGGAAAGGTGGAGCCGGTGCGCTACATCGGCATTGACACACCGGAAACAGTTGACCCGCGCAAGCCCGTGCAGTGTTTCGGTGTGGAAGCGGCGAAGAAAAACAAGGAATTGATGGAGGGTGAGATGGTGCGGCTTGAAGGAGACACCACCGACAGGGACAAATACAATCGCCTGCTTCGCTATGTGTGGCTTGGCGATACGCTCATAAACGAAGCATTGGTGGCGCAGGGTTTTGCGAAGTCATACTCCTATCCGCCGGACATCAAGTATCAAGACAGATTCGTCTCGGCTGAAAAGAAAGCGCGGGAAAATAAACTCGGCCTATGGACGGCCTGTGCGTCCGCGACACAGACTGTTTCCGCGACGCCTACCGCCGCCGCATCCGCTTCAGCCGCGAGTCCTTCGTGTACTATCAAAGGCAATATAAGCGCGGCGGGCGAGAAAATCTATCATCTGCAAGGGTGTGGCTCGTATGCGAAAACAACGATTGACGAAAATCGCGGCGAGCGATGGTTCTGCTCGGAGTCCGAAGCGCAATCCGCAGGTTGGCGCAAAGCGTTGAATTGTCCGTAACGAATAGCCGTATCTTTTTTTGTGAACATCGGTAGTAGAGTTTCCGAATATGGGGATATAGAGTACGATTGTGTAACGCGCATATAAGATTTCTACTTGGGCGATGATATAATGCTGGCATGAAACTCTTTTTGACATTTTTGTCGGGGGCGGTGGTGGGGTACTTCGTGGGGAAGAGACAACCCACCAAGGCAGCCCCCTACAACAACCCCCCAAAGCCACCCCCTTTGTTAAGGGGGATTAAGGGGGATGGGGGAAAAGGCGGACTTATTGACCGGCAGGCGAGGGAGAAAGAGGCGCATAAGGCGAGTATTTTGGAGTTGCTTAAGACCACTACTCCGCTTACCAATACTCATATTGAGCAGATGCTTGGCGTTTCGGATGCAACCGCGACAAGGTATTTAGAAGAGTTGGAAAAGGAGGGGAAAGTACGGCAGGTGGGAAAGACAGGGAGGGGAGTCGTGTATGAGAAAGTAGAAAGTAGAAAGTAGGGAAAATACCACCCCCTCTCAATCTCCCCCTCTGAAGAGGTGGAGAGGAAAAGAAACGGCTCAACGGGTACTCACGACGTTGAGCCGTTTGAGACACCTCAAAAAACGCTTGACGCCACGGTTTCCGTATGCGGCGCTTTGCTATCCACCGTTGCCCATCGCCACTCTCAAGGAGTATTATCTGGTTATGTAGTTTCGCAACCACGAAACTATCGCGACAAAGGATTGCCGCTTGCGGTTCGGGGCATTTTCCGCAGGCGGCGGCTTCGTCCTTGGCGGAGGAACGCACCTCTCTTTTTACCAGTATTTTTCACAGTCTATGTTCGTGACGATTACCAAACGCACGGGAGCACTGGAAGATTTTGACCAGCGGAAAATAACGGCGGCTATCGCGAAAGCGGGTAAAGCGACCGCGGAATTTCGTGATGACGAGGCGAAACTTCTCTCCGACAACGTTGTCGCGGACCTTGCGAAGACGTTTGAAAGCAGTGCGCCGAACGTTGAGGACATACAGGACACGATTGAGCGTGTGCTCATGCATTCCAAGTGGAAGAAGACTGCCAAGGCTTTCATTCTGTACCGCGAACAGCACGCGGAGATGCGCGCGTTCGCGACGGCGGCCAGCCTCGGTCTTGTGGACAACTATCTTGAGCGCACCGACTGGCAGGTAAAGGAGAACTCCAATATGGAATACTCCCTGCAGGGCCTCAACAACTATATTTTCGGCGAGGTCAGTAAAACCTACTGGCTGAATAAAATTTATCCGCGCGAAATTCGGGAGGCGTACGAGAAAGGAGACTTCCATCTCCACGACCTCGGTACGCTTTCGGTGTATTGCGTCGGATGGGACTTGCAGGACCTGCTTATGGAAGGCTTCCGCGGCGTCGTCGGCAAAACCGAATCCGCTCCGCCAAGACATTTCCGCACGGCGCTCGGGCAAGTCGTCAATTTTATGTACACCCTTCAAGGCGAGGCAGCTGGTGCCATCGCGTTTTCCAATTTTGACACGCTCCTCGCTCCGTTCATCCGCTATGACAACCTCGGATACAAAGAAGTGAAGCAATGCCTGCAGGAATTCATTTTCAATATGAACGTGCCGACCCGCGTCGGTTTCCAAACGCCGTTCTCCAACATCACGCTGGACCTCACTCCCTCGCCGAACTTTAAGGATATGCCCGTGATTATCGGAGGTAAGGAGCAAAAAGAAACGTACAAAGAGTTCCAGACGGAAATGGATACGCTGAACCGCGCCCTCTTTGAAGTGATGCGCGAGGGCGACGCGGCGGGCAGAGTGTTTACGTTTCCGATTCCGACCGTCAATGTCACGAAAGATTTTGACTGGGAAAACCCCAACCTCAAAGGTCTGTGGGAAATTACCGCCAAATACGGCATTCCGTATTTCAGCAATTTCATTAATTCGGATATGAAGCCCGAAGACACCCGTTCCATGTGCTGCCGCCTCCGGCTGGACCTTTCCGAGCTTGATCGGCGCGGTGGCGGGCTCTTCGGAGCGAACGCGCTCACCGGCTCGGTCGGCGTTGTGACGCTGAACCTCCCCCGGCTCGCGTATCTCGCCAAACGGGAGAGGCCGCACGACCTTGTCGCGGCGAAGAGCAGTTTCAAGGCGAACCTTATACGTCTTATGGATATCGCGAAAGAAAGCCTTGAAATCAAGCGAAAGGTGCTGGAAAGGCTTACAAACGCGCATCTCTACCCCTACACCAAATTCTATCTGCGCAAGATTAAGGAAGCTCACGGCGAATACTGGAAGAATCATTTCTCCACCATCGGACTCGTGGGCATGAACGAAACGGGGCTCAATCTCATCGGCAAAGATATCGGGACTGAAGAAGGGCAGGCGTTCGCGTCCGAAACGCTTTCCTTTATGCGCGAGCGGCTCGTCGCGTATCAGAAAGAGACAGGCAATTTCTACAATCTTGAAGCGACTCCCGCCGAAGGTACGGCGTACCGGCTCGCGCTCCGCGACAAGAAACTCTACCCCGATATTATCGTCGCGAACGAACGCGAATACCGCGAGAAAAAAGCCGAACCGTTTTACACAAACTCATCGCACCTGCCCGTCAACTATACGGACGACATTATGGAAACGCTCACCATTCAGGACCCACTCCAGACGAAGTATACGGGGGGGACGGTTATTCATCTTTTCCTCGGCGAACGTATCGCTGACCCCTGCGCGGTGCCGGCGCTCGTCAAGAAAATCTGCGAACACTTTAAACTGCCGTATTTTACCCTGACGCCGACGTTCAGCGTGTGCGGTTCCCACGGCTACATTTCGGGCGAGCACTTTGACTGCCCGTCGTGCGCGAAGCCGTGCGAAGTGTACTCGCGCATCGTCGGGTACCTGCGTCCCGTCGGACAGTGGAACGCGGGCAAGCAGGCAGAATACGACCTGCGCGAAACGTATATGCCCGAACGAATGCTCGCCGACACCATCCACGCGGGCACGCCCGCTCTTGAAAAGGCTGAAGTCAAAGAATTGGCATCTTCTTCGGCATGATATTCGGCGGTTTCGAAAAATTCACGCTCATTGATTATCCCGGAAAAACAGCCTGCATGGTCTACACTATCGGCTGTAATTTCCGCTGTCCCTATTGCCATAATCCGGAACTAGTTGATGAGACGGTTTCCCTGACGTACTCTGAAGCCGACATCCTCTCATTTCTTGATATGAGGAAAGGACTTCTTGACGGAGTCGTGATTACCGGCGGTGAGCCGACCATGCACCGTAGCCTCCCCGCGTTTATGGCGAAGGTGAAAGAAAAAGGGTTTTCGGTTAAGCTGGATTCAAACGGCACGAATCCGGCGATGCTCAAAAAGGTGATAACGGAGAAACTGGTTGATTACATCGCGATGGACATAAAAGCTCCGCTTCAAAGCTACAGCAAAACCGTCGCCCGTCCGGTTGACGTCGGCGCGATACGGGAGAGTATACGGCTTATTATGGCGTCAAGCGTCCCGTATGAATTCCGCACCACGCTCATAAAGGCGCTCACTTCTCCGGAAGACATTCTTAACATCGGAAAGGAAATCAAAGGAGCGAAAGCGTACTATCTCCAGAAATTCGTTAGCACCAAGCTACTGAACCCACAGTTTAGAAAAAAGGTTACCTACACCGATGAAGAACTGACGGAATTACAAAAAAAGCTTACCCCCTATGTCTCATTTTGCGGGATCAGATAGAAGAGTGTACCCGCACACCAATTTTGGCATTGCGTCACGTTCTACCTCTAACGTATGAACTCTCTATTCACATCTCTCGGCAATGTTGCATTCGGCACCAGACGGCACGGTGCCGCCAAAAACGATGCCAAAATTGGTGCTCGGGTATATCTTGACTACAGCGCGATGGCGCCGCTCGATGGCGCCGTCTTAGAGGCGATGCTTCCGTATTTTGACCGCCGGTTCGGCAACCCTTCGTCGCTCCACGAAAACGGAAGACGGTCGCGGGAAGCGATTGAAACCGCGCGCGCCCGCGTCGCGGAAACTATCGGTGCACATCCCCAAGAAATCATCTTTACCGGTTCGGGCACCGAGTCGGATAATCTCGCGCTCTTTGGAGCCGCGCGGGCGAACCGCGCGCGCGGGAACCATATCATTACCTGCGCGGTGGAACACAAAGCGGTTCTCCACGCCGCGGAGGCGCTCGCGAAAGAAGGTTTCCAGGTCACTGTACTTCCCGTGAATTCGGCCGGTCGGATAGACGTCAGCGAGTGCCTTTCCGCGATAACCGAAAAAACCATTCTTATTTCGCTTATGTACGTTAATAACGAGCTCGGTACTGTGGAGCCGGTGCGGGAGCTTGCGGAGGCGCTCCGGGCGCGCCGGCGCGATGAATTCCCGCTTTTTCATACCGACGCGTGCCAAGCGTCCAATCTGTTTTTGCTCAACGTGAAAGAACTCGGCGTTGACCTTATGACCGTCAACAGCTCAAAAATATATGGGCCGACCGGCGCCGGACTCTTGTATAAACGCGAGGGCGTAGCGCTTGCGCCAATTATCGTCGGCGGAGAGCAGGAAAGGAACTTCCGCTCCGGCACCGAAAGTATACCGTTCATTGTCGGGCTTGCCGAGGCGTTAGAGAAAGCGCAGGCGGGGAGGGAAGCCGAGTACGCGCGTCTCGCCGAACTCCGGAAGTACTTCGTCATGGAACTTACGGAACGTATTCCCGGCATCATCATAAACGGCGACCGACACGCACAGGCTCCTTCTATCGCGCATGTCACGATTCCGCTGGTGGAGGGCGAATCCATGCTCCTACGGCTTGATGCGATGGGAGTATCGGTTTCCACGGGGTCCGCGTGTTCCGCGTTTGACCTGCGCCCCTCGCATGTTCTCCTCGCCATCGGCCAGAATCCGGAACTTGTCCACGGAAGTATCAGGTTTTCACTCGGAAGACACACCACCAAAAAAGAACTGGAATATGTGCTGGAAGTTTTTCCGGAAATCGTGCATAACCTTCATTCCATGTCAGCCCTTACTCTTTCGCCTCCATCACTATGAAGAAATCAATAACATGCGACGTGGGAAACTGGCTCTACAGCGACGTGGTGAAGGACCATTTTTTCAAGCCGCGCAATCTTCTTCTTGACGAGGCGACCTACGAAGCCGACGGTATCGGCATTGTCGGGAGCCCCGCCTGTGGCGATATGATGGCGCTCTGGATTAAAGTGGATACAGAAGGGAAGCGCATCACGGAATGCAAATGGCGCACGTTCGGTTGCGCTTCTGCTATCGCATCCACATCCATGCTCTCCGTTATGGTCACCGAAAACGGCGGGATGATGCTCGCGCGCGCAAAACACCTAACACCCGAGTCCATCATTGACCGGCTCGGCGGGCTTCCCGACAGAAAATACCACTGTTCCGTGCTGGGACATCTCGCGCTCCGCGAAGCTATTAACGATTATGAACATAAACGCGCCGAAAAGAACATATAACATTACGGGAGACAGAGAAGAGGCTCCCGGAGTGAAGACGCTTCTATTTTTTTCGGAAGGCGGAAATCCACCGTTTATCGCGGGTCAGTTTATTACGGTGTATTTTCCTGAACTCGGCGTCCCAGAAGGGAAAGCCTACAGTATTTCATCCGTTCCCAGCGACAAGGGACTCTCCATCACGGTAAAAGCCCTTGGCCAATTTTCAAACCGCCTCTTTGGGATGCGCGCGGGCGATTCGTTTCTCGGCTCCGACCCGTACGGGTTTTTCTACAGCGAGGAAAAAGATACTCCGCTTGTGATGCTCGCTGTCGGCATCGGTATCACGCCATTCAGGAGTCTTATCACGCACGCGCTCGCGGAAAATCCAAAAAGAAGCATCCTCCTTTGCTACGGCAACCGCACCGCGGGCGATATTGTGTTCAAAAAAGAGTTTGACGAACTCATGGCGCGTTTTGAGGGCGTCAGCGTCCGACATTTTCTTTCCCGCGAAACGGCTCCGCCGGTTTGGGCGGAAAAAGGCCGGATGACCATCCCGCGCATCCTCTTGCTTGTGAAAGAATTGGAGAAAACGGAGTTTATGCTCTGTGGCTCCATTTCATTTATCCGAGATATGTGGCAAGGCCTTCGCGCCTCCGGTATCGGCGAGGAGCGCATCTATACCGAAGCATTCTTCACCAATTGAAGCCTCTTATACCAATTATACTAACCATGCGAAACGTCTAGGATTGTTGCTTGACCTTTACATCTGGTATACTGCCTCTATGAAAAAAGGAAGCGGAAAGAAAGTAACGCTGGAAACGCTTGCAGGAATGGTGGCGACCGGTTTTGTCGAACAGGAGAAGAAAATCACCGAGAAAATCACCGAGAAAATCACCGAGTCAGAAACCCGAATCAGCCAGCAAATCGCAGGCATCAATAATCGTATTGACGACCTTGCGCTCAATCGAGCTACGCGGGAAGAGTTGCTCGTGTTAGACCAACGTGTGGTGCGCATTGAATCAAAGCTCGGCCTTGATTTTAAGCGGCATACGCACGCTTAACTTTCCTCCCAAATCCTCAATCACACTTCATGCCCCACGTCCTCCCTAAAATCGCTTTCATTAAAAACGCGGCAACGTATAAGCTCCTCGCGAACGAGAAGCGTCTTGAAATACTCAACAATATCAAGTATGAGGAGAAACGCGTGGAGGAATTGGTGAAGATTCTCGGCGTTTCCAAGGCCAACGTGTCTCAGCACCTCGCGCTTCTCCGACACTCGGGACTGGTGAAGGTGCGTCGCAACGGCCAGAATGTCTACTACAAAATTATAAACCCAGAAATTATCAGGCCGTGCGTTATTCTCTATAATCTGTGGGTCTCCGGCAAGGGAGCGAAAAACGCTCTTCCGCCCCGCAAAAGCAAAGTGTCCGCTTTGGTATGAAATTATTTTCACTTTTCTTTCTCCGGATTTCGCTCGGCGCGCTTTTCTTTTATGCAGGTATCACCAAGGTACTTGACCCGAGTTGGTCCGCGGCCGGATACCTTCTTAACGCGAAAACATTTTCCGGTCTGTACGCGTGGTTCGCATCTCCCGCTCTGCTTCCATTCACCAATTTCGTAAATGAATGGGGACTCTTCCTTATCGGACTCTGTCTTATGCTCGGCATTTGTGTACGGATAAGCGGTATTGCCGGAGCGATGCTGATGCTCCTCTATTATTTCCCGATTCTTGACGGCGTGTATCCAAACCCGCATTCGTTTCTCGTGGATGAACACATCGTGTATGTGTTCGCGCTCTTGACACTTGCCGCTTTTCGCGCTGGCCGTATCTACGGGCTTGAAAAGTGGTGTAGCGAACTTCCCATCTGTTCACGCTTTCCCAAACTCCGCGCGTTTCTTGGCTAATCGCCACGGGTACGTTAGTATAGAGTGCTATGAAGAAGGAACACGCCATCGTCGGCTTCATAACACTCATGGTCATTCTCGGTCTTGGTTTTATTTCATATCGGGAGGAGAACACCCCCGGAGAATTTGACGAGTTCGCGCAGTGCCTCAAAAACAAAGGCGCGACTTTTTACGGTGCGTTTTGGTGCTCGCATTGCCAAAGCCAGAAAGAACTCTTCGGCCGCTCGGCAAAACTCCTGCCCTACGTGGAATGTTCAAACCCGAACGGACAAGGCCAACTTCAGGTGTGCACGGATAAAAAAATAACCGGCTATCCGACGTGGGAATTCGCTGATGGAAGCCGTTTGGACGGGGAAGTTCCGCTCGCAAAACTCGCCGAAAAGACGCAATGTCTATTGCCGCAAACATGAACCTTGCCTCAGCCGTCAATTTCATAATGGGGAGTCTTACCGTCTTCGCGCAGGTACTTATTGTCTGGTTGGTATTCTCGTGGCTCTTCGGTTGGAAGCTTCCCGAGTTCGTCCGCGCGCACGCACTCTCACTCGCGTTTTGCGCCGCGCTCATTGCAACGCTCGGAAGTTTAACCTATTCCGATATCGTCGGGTTTGAACCCTGCAAACTCTGCTGGTTTGAACGCATCTTTATGTATCCGCAAGTGCTTATCCTCGGATTCGCGCTTTGGGGAAAGCACAAGGGAGTCCGCGCGCTTCTTGACGTGTCGTTCACCCTTTCAATTCTCGGCGCGCTCCTGTCGCTTTATCATCACCTGATGCAGCTCAATCTCGTCCCCGCCGGCTCTTGCGCCGCCATTGGCTATTCGGTTTCGTGCGCGAAAGTGTTCGTCATGCAATTTGACTACATAACCATTCCGCTTATGGCCTTCTCGGCGTTTCTTTTGATTATCGTTTCGCTTCTTCTCACGCGGGTTAAATCAATTTCTTAATTCTCCCTATCTCCCCTATCCTCACTAATAAGGGAAGTGTCCGAGTCAGCGAGGATGGAGGGTGTTGGGGGAGCACACGAGTCTTCGAGTGGATGGGTATAATTCACTATGTCATTCCCGCGCTCCAACCACTTTCGCTACTGTCATTCCCATGGAAACTGTGAATTACGAAACTCGCGTACTGCGTCTGTTCACTCATTGCGAGCACTTCGCTCTCGCTCTGCACAGGCTCCGCGAAGCAATCCAGA
>JBBUCR010000145.1:0-1370 GCA_038057695.1 Patescibacteria group bacterium
AAAAAGCTTTTTCCAAAAATGAATGCGCCGAAAAAGATTCCAAATTTGTTTCACTTTTTTACTTTTCCCCGTGACCAACGACCGGTCATTGGGTGAAGTTGTATGTAAAGCGCGAAATATTCAGTTTCTACGATGTGCAGAGGGACGATATCGCGAAGCGTCAATTTTATCTTACTGTCGGCAACAGGAGAAGTGTGACGTCCCTATTTGAGTGAGGCAAAAAGCTCCCGATTCAGTCGGAAGATTTTTTATGAGAGTTTGATGCTGAAAAATATCTCGGCATTTTTGAGTAATTGAGCACGCACCGATTCTTCGTCTGCACCGCGGACTTGAGCGATGGCCTTTACCACTTCCTTAACGTACAGCGGTTCGTTCCTTTTGCCGCGATACGGAACCGGTGCGACATATGGTGAGTCCGTTTCGGACATGATGCGGTCAATCGGGGTATTTTTTACTATCTCGTCATATGTTCGCGCAAAAGTCAGCACTCCGGTGAACGAAAGGTAGAATCCGGCATCCAGTACTTCGCGAGCTTCATCCCACGAACCGGCAAAGAAGTGAAAATTGCCTCCTACCTTTGCTTCCCGCTTCAGAATAGAGAGCGCCTCGCGATATGCGGACTTGCCAGACCCGCTTCGCACGTGGAGCATAAGCGGCTTCTTTGTTCCGTTCGCGAGTGCGATATGAGCGGAAAAGGCTTGTTTTTGTTTCTGCTCGCTGCCAGTTTCTAGACGATAATAATCAAGTCCGCATTCCCCTATCCCTACCGCCTTCGGGTGCTCCGCGAGCTTCTTGTAATATTCATAGTCAAAATCCTCCCCCCGCGAGGTGAAGGCTTTCCCGCCCTCTCCGAGTTCTTTTTCGTCATGAAAAGACTTGCCGGTATGCACGGGGTGAAGCCCGATAATCGCATAGACCCCATTTTCGTATGCTTCGGCAAGTTCCACTGCCTTTGCCGATGTATCTTTCTGCGTCCCGACATTAATCACCGCCACACCCGCGTCAAGCGCGCGCCGAATTGCCGCATCGCGGTCTTCGTTGAACGCGGCGAAGTTGAGATGAGAATGGATGTCGATGTATTTGAAGCCAGATTTAAGATTCATGATTTATGATTTAAGAATCATAGCATAAAAAAGCGGCGAGGTTGCCCTTGCCGCTTCGCAAAATCCCTCACGAGATTAATTTTGCTTTTTCGGGTCGTACTTCCCGTAATTCGGGTCGCACAATTCCCACCGGAGCGCCGCCGCGTGCATGCGCTTAAATATGAATCCAAGATAATCCTATATAGGTACAACATACTCAACGAAACCTTCTCCAGATTCAGTGTTTTAGTTACCAATGATGGAAAAGAAAGCGAAAAAGGCAACAGA
>JBBUCR010000146.1:0-6467 GCA_038057695.1 Patescibacteria group bacterium
ATTTGGATTCCCGTATTCACTGGAATGACAGATGAGGTGTGTTATTCGGTTGGCCAGACAGCCGCTTGCGGTATGACAAGCGCCTGTGATACCATAATGCTATGTCTCCTACCTTAAAAATCACGCGGGAAATGATTCGTCTTCCCCTGGAAGATATGCTCACGCTCCACGAGGAGCTTATTTCCGTTATCCACGCAAGAGAGGAAGAAGAAGGTCTCCATCCCTCGTATGTAGCGGAAATCAAACGCCGAGTCGCAGAGGTAAAGTCCGGCAAAGCAAAAAAGATTGATGCTTTCAAAGCGGTAAGGCGGATGTAAATGTCTCGGACGCGCAAAACCATTTTCCTTCAAAGAAGAGGCGCAAACCGAATTACAGGACGCGGTCAATTTCTATCGTGAGCAAGACGGACACACTCTCGCACATCGGTTCAAGGAACAAATAGCTGACGGTCTCAAAGCGATTTTAGAAAACACGAGATTATATCCGCAAACCTCAGAAATTACCGGGGTGCAAAAATACAAGTTGCGTCATTTCCCGTTTTCAATTCTGTATGTGAATCTCAAAAAAGAAATCTGGGTTGTTGCAATCGCCCATGGAAATCGCCGTCCCGGATTTTGGACTGACCGATTGCATTCTTAAAAGAATATGGTAATCTACTCCCTGTAATGCAGACTCTCGTATCGGTCCTACCCTATATCCAAATCGGGTTGTCAGTCCTGCTGATAGCCGTTGTTTTACTGCAACAGTCCTCGGCCGGCCTCGGCGGCGCATTCGGCGGGGATAACTTCAGCGCCGGCTTCCACACCAAGCGCGGTTTTGAAAAGACTCTTTTTAACGCAAGCATCGTTATTGCCGTTTTGTTCGTACTCTCGGCGCTCATAGCGCTCATCGTGCGTTAGCGCAAAAACTAATAAACGAATCTCAACCAACCTGCTAATACCTGCGAATAAGACCGAGGCTCTTCGGATTTGTAGGTATTGGTAGATTAGTACCCATTCGTAGATTGGTACTTAATTCGTTGTCGTGAAAAATATAGAAAGCCTATTCACAAAACACTACCGCGTTCCGCTCATTCACCGGCTGGACCGCTCGCGTAAGCACTTCTCACCTACCGAGAAGCTTTTGTTCGCGCTCTGTGTACTGCTTCTTATCATTGGCGCGGGGAGCCTGCTTTACAAAGTAAATGCGTTGTTTCTCACGGAAATCCCCGCGGCGGGAGGAGAACTGCGGGAGGGCATTATCGGTTCTCCGCGATTCGTCAATCCCCTACTCTCGCTTTCTAACGCGGACCGCGACCTTACGACACTTGTGTATTCGGGACTCCTTCGTCCCACTCTAGACGGGAGACTCGTTCCGGACCTCGCTGAAGGTTTTAAGATATCCGAAGACGGTATGTCATACACATTCCGTCTCCGCAACGATGCGACATTCCACGACGGAAAGAGCGTTACTGCGGATGACGTTGTGTTTACCATTCAGAAGGCGCAAGACCCCGCTCTGAAAAGTCCGAAGCGCGCCAATTGGGAAGGCGTCAGCGTGGAAAAAAAAGATGACCGGACGATTGTGCTGACGCTGAAACAGCCATATGCTCCCTTTCTTGAGAACACGACGCTCGGCATTCTTCCGAAACACCTGTGGAAAGATGCCGGAAGCGAACAGTTTCCGTTTTCCCCGTTCAATCTTGATGCCGTGGGAAGCGGGCCGTATACAGTGGCGAAAATGACGCGGAACGCGTCGGGGATTCCCCTTTCGTTTGAGCTTTCGGCGTTCAAGGACTACGCGCAGGGTGCTCCGTATATCAAACGCATTTTTGTCTACTTCTATCAGAGCGAAAAAGACCTTCTCGCGGCGCTCGCGAGGGGGGAGATAGGGAGCGTAAATACCGTTACCCCGCAGGCGGCGAAAGGTCTAGAAGCACAGGGGTTTCGTATTGAACGCACGCCACTTCCCCGTGTGTTCGGCGTTTTCTTTAATCAAAACCAAGCCTCGGTTCTCGCGGAAAAAGCGGTCCGGCAGGCGCTCGCGCTCGCAACCGATAAAAAAGCGGTGGTGGACATGGTGCTTTTCGGCTACGGCGTACCTATTGACAGCCCTATCCCCCCACTCATTTTACGGCAGGACAGCGTGGAGGTGACTGTGGCCGCGGAGCGAATCGCGCAGGCGAACGCCCTGCTTGATAAGGCGAAGTGGGTGAAGAACGCCACGACGGGAATGCGCGAGCGGACCAAAGGCAAAGGTAAAGACGCGCAGACAGAAACACTTTCATTCACGCTCGCGACCGGAGATGTTCCTGAACTTCGGGAGAGCGCCGAGCTCCTCAAAGATATGTGGAGAAACATCGGCGTGGATGTCCGTGTGGCAGTATTTGAGTCGGGAGATCTCAACCAGAATATTATCCGGCCGCGCAAGTTTGACGCGCTTCTCTTCGGCGAAATTATCGGGCGCGACCTTGACCTGTTCGCGTTCTGGCACTCGTCACAAAGGAACGACCCGGGCCTTAACATCGCCATGTATACGAATTCAAAAGTGGATAAATGGCTGGAGGAAGCGCGCAAGACGACCGACGAAGAAAGGCGCATCGCGAATTACACGAGTGCCATAGCGACCATCACTGCCGATGCTCCCGCTATTTTCCTCTACTCGCCCGAATTCATTTACGTCCTCCCGAAAGCGCTTAAAGGATTTACGCTTAACCGCACGACGATTCCGAGCGAGAGATTTCTTGATGTGGAGCATTGGTATATGAACACGGAGAAAGTGTGGAATATCTTTGCCAAAAAATAATGACCGGAGGGAATATATTTTTTGAGCACCCAGCACCTATCCTCCTTATGTATGAAGAAATAATTATTTACTTAGTCCTCTTTATAAAACTAATCTAGCAAGAATTGAACTTGATAGGTGCTGGGTGGCGATGTTGTAACATCTCATCTTCGCTCCGCTCGATTCGATTAACAACATCAGCCATGGAACCACAACGACACAACAGAAATAATCGCAGGCCGGGACGGGAGCGCGTATATATCGCGCCCTCCCACCACGGAGCGGGCGGAGCAAGCAGAAGCTATGTGGCACCCGCGGAGCAGAGATTTGCCGCTCCGCGCGCACCGGAAGGAAGAGGGCCGAAACCGTATGCAGGCAGAAGCCGGTTTGAACGCCGCGAGCGTTTCGCGGATACGCACCTGGGAACGTTTCCCCCCGCCCTTTCAAGAACCGTGGCGAGGCCGGGAGCGGCGCGGAGTTTTTCGCCGCTTCGCAGGCCCCTAGCCCGTCCTCTCGGAGGAGGCCGACCTCTTCAGCGACGAACGGGAGGGCATATGTCCGCGGGAGTGGGGCGAGAACTTCGCGCGGCGGATATGAGCGAGCGCGGAGGAGCGTATATCAAAAAATCAGCCTCTATCCCTTTGCTTAAGGAAGACGCGGTTCGTGTGATTTGTCTTGGCGGCGTTGAAGAAGTCGGGCGCAATATGACGCTCATTGAATTCAGGAACGACATTATCGTCATTGATATGGGTTTGCAATTTAACGATTCAAAGACTCCCGGCATTGACTTTATTCTTCCAAACACGAAGTATCTGGAGGAGCGGAAAGATAAAATTCGCGCCGTACTCATCACGCACGGGCACCTTGACCACATTGGGGGCATCCCCTACCTTATGAACCGTATCGGCAACCCGCCGATGTATACGCGTAATCTCACCGCGCTTATGGTGAAGAAGCGTCAGGAAGAGTTTCCTCATCTCCCGCCGCTGGATATCAAGATTGTTGAAGGAAACGGCAGAGTCAAATTCAAAGACCTTTCCGTCCGCTTTTTCGGCGTCTCCCATTCCATTCCCGACTGTATGGGTATCATCATTGAAACGCCCTACGGCAATATCGTGACACCGGGTGACTATAAACTGGACCACGTAGACGGCATACCGACTGAGGAAGAGGAGGAAACTTACGGCGCCCTCGCGAAGGACAATAATCTCTTGCTTCTTACCGATTCAACCAATGTGGAAAACCCAGGTTTTTCCACTCCCGAAAAGCTCGTCGGGGATAATCTCGCGGAAATTGTCCGTACGACAAAAACGCGTCTTATCGTGAGTATGTTCGCGTCCCACATTGTCCGTATCGGCAGGATTTTGGAGGCCGCGGAACAATGCAATAAAAAAGTCGCGATTGAAGGCCGGAGTATGAAGAACAACGTGGATATCTGCATCGCCGCCGGCCTCATTAAAGTGAAAGACGGCACGATTATCCCGTCAACCGATATTGCAAGCTACCCGCCAGACCGCATCATAGTGCTCGCGACCGGCGCGCAGGGCGATGAATTTGCCGCCCTCACACGGCTCGCAAACAAGAGCCACAAACAGCTCCATTTGTCCGAACACGATACCGTGCTTCTTTCCGCGTCCATTGTCCCAGGTAACGAAAAAGCTGTGCAGGACCTCAAAGACAATATTGCACGTCACGGCGCGAGAATCATCCACTACCGAACGTCGGAAGTGTACATCCACTCCACCGGACACGGTAATCGCGGAGAGATGGAATGGCTCCATAGGAAAATCAAATCCAAATTCTTTATTCCGATTCACGGGACGCACTATATGCTCCGTCTTCACGCCGAACTCGCGCAGGACCTCGGTATGCCGAAAACGAATATTATGGTGCCGGACAACTCTATGATTATTGAGATTCAAGATGGCGGAAAAAAAATCACGACACTTAAAGAAAAAGCTCCGAACGGCCCGCTTATGGTTGACGGCTTCGCGGTCGGCGATATGCAGGAAGTGGTGCTTCGCGACCGCCAGATGCTCGCCGAAGAAGGTATGTTCGTTATTATCGCGAGCATCAACTCGTCGAATGGCAAGCTGAAGAAGTCTCCCGACATCATTTCCCGCGGATTCGTGTACCTGCGCGAATCTCAGGACCTCCTCCACCAGACCCGCATCATCATCAAAAAGACGGTGGAGGAAACGACGCAAGGTATGCATCCGATTAACTTTGAGTATGTGAAGGAACAATTGACGGACGCGGTTTCCCGCTTTCTGTTCCAAAAAACCGCCAAACGCCCAATTGTTATTCCGGTGTTGCTCGGCGTGTAATCCCCCTTAGTAAAGGGGGTGCTCCGATTCTTATCGGAGCGGGGGTTGTTTCTTATTTCTCCTTTCCTAAAGGAGGTGACCGTTTTCGGCCGGAGGATTTGGTTCTGTCATCTATAATTTATCCAGATTTATGAGAAAAGAAGTAGTCGTAAAATGGCTGACCTCAACCCGCAAAGTACTGGGGGCTTCTCGCGCGTTTGGTAGGTTATGCGGTAAGCCGTTTGACCGAGGGTTTGTAGGTGAATTGCTCGTCTTGGAGCGGCTTTTGCAAACGTATAAATTGAAATTGTGTGCATCCGATAAAAACGGATTTGAATATGCCGGCTCTGCCAACAAAGGATGGGATGTTTCCCTAACACTTGGTGGCAAAACGATATATGTCAATGCGAAATCTACAACAACCGAAACGAAGAAAGAGAGCGGATATCCTAAATGGGTAAGACAACACGCGAGTGACTTCTGTGATATAAAATATGTAAAAATTGGTCCGAAAAAGTTTATACAGCAAGTGAGGGGAAAGAAAAAGGGAAACCACGACTTATTTTATGTATTCGTGGACGTTGGCATTTGGAAGAAGACAAGCGGCGGTACCGCAAATTTCTATACCCTTCCACATGAAGAAGCGGCATCAATATGTTACAAGAAATATCGCAAAGTATTTCATAATGGGAGACCCAGAAAAAACAAGAGTACCGATTTTCATTTTGAATATGACGAGGTTAAAAAGTTTAAAGACCTAAACCTGTGCAGGATTCTCAAAAAGTGAGAGCCGTGATAAGATGAGCACATGAACTCTTTCCCCACACTCACCTTTACAGCACAAATCTTCAAAGAAGGAAAGCAGTATGTTTCCTTCAACCCTGAACTACGCGTGGCCTCGTGCGGTAAAACTGTTGAAATCGCGAAAGAAAACTTGAAAGACGCCATTCGGGGTTTTATCCTCTCCGCCCGAAAGAAAGGTACGCTTTCTGACATTCTTGAGGAAGCTATAGTAGCATAAGGGGGGTTACTAACTAGCACAACGAAAAAACCGCCTTGTAAGGCGACTTCTTCTCCGCTGGAGATGAGAGTTTGAACTCCGTCCCCGGACTTGACATACAAGACATACAAGAAGCATAGCACAAACAAAAACACCGCCGTTAAGCAGTGTTTTCGCCCTAAGTCCCGCACAGTGCGTGAGGACGAGGCTCGGTAACAGTGTTAGTATAGCCGATACAGGATATTTGTCAAGCGAAAATTTCTACAGCCGGTAGAGGGATTTGCACCCTCGGGACTAAGGTTACCGAGCCTCGTCCCGCACTATGCTACCGGCTTATGTAAAAGTATATCATGACAAATCTGGATTCCCTTTTTCAAGGGAATGGCACTGCTGTATAA
>JBBUCR010000147.1:0-1253 GCA_038057695.1 Patescibacteria group bacterium
ATTCTTCCGGCGTGAGCGCGAATAGGTCTGTCAGGACAATCGTCTCGCCGGTGAAGAATTTGTGCAGTTCCTCACGCCCCTTGAGCCAGTCGGCGAGCGTGGAACCAGTTTGCCGGAGGTTCGGAACGATGACTTTCGGTTGCTCAATCACATTCCGGCTTTCTGTCGCCGGTTGTAGATTGATTTGTAGCGCTCGGGTTGCCGCATTCGCAAGCTCTGGAGGATTCGCTTCGAGGTATTCCAATTGCGTTAGCGTCATTTGCCCGACCACATTCGGGATGAGTTTGAGGGCAACATTGTACCCTCGGTTCACCAGTTCTACGTCGTTTGATTGAAGTAAGAGTGCGCCTTTCATGGCGGTTCCTTTCTTCGTTGATTGTTGCCAAAGAACAGTAGAAGTGAGCGACTTCTGCGCCCACTTTCTGTCAGAAATACCGTACCATATCTCATACTCATCCGTCAAGTCTTATATAGTACGCGGTTTAAAGCTATTCTGGAGTGATGTTAAAACCCAAAATAAGTATTGTCGTTGCCGTAACAAAGAAAGACGCCGCTATTGGAAATGGCGGGAAGCTTTTGGTGCATATCTCAGACGACCTGAAACGGTTCAAGGCTCTTACGCTCGGCCATCCCGTCATTATGGGGAGGAAAACGTACGAGAGTATCGGCAATCCTTTGCCTGAGCGTACGAATATCGTTATAACCCGCAATCCAGATTTTAAGGCGGCGGGGGTTATTGTGGCTCCCTCGGTTGAAGAAGCGATTGAAAGAGGACGAGAGGTCTCGAGGTCAGACCTCAAATCGGAAGAGAGGTCTGACCTCAAAGACTCCGACGAGATATTCATCATCGGTGGCGGAGAAATATACAAGCAAGGACTTCCCTATACCGACAAGCTGTATCTCACGATTGTGGACAGCGACGCGCAAGGCGACGTCTTTTTCCCCGACTGGCGCAAGGATTTTACGAAAGAAGTCTTCCGAGAAGAACGGATTGACGAGAAAACAGGCCTAAAATACACGTGGATTGATTTGGAGAGAAACACGGACGCAACACGGAGAAAGAACACGGAACAGACACGGATTAAGAAAGTATGAATAGAGGTGTATTACAAGTTGTTGCAGTTCTTATTTTGAAGGATAATGCGGTTTTGCTTGTTCGTCATACAAAGTCAAAGCATATTGAAAATATCTACGTTTCTCCTCACAACTGATTGAAATCGCAAAAATGCTGAACGGATGGATAACTTATCAAA
>JBBUCR010000148.1:0-4268 GCA_038057695.1 Patescibacteria group bacterium
CTTTATACTCCTTGTAGGCTTCGTGCCGGAAGGTCGGTTCCGGCAAGTCGTACGCCGCGGCTATATAGTCGGGCCGGAGTGTCGTGATGATTTTAATCAGCATCGCCGAAAGACCATACAGCCCGCCAGTTGGCTCGCCCCGCGAATTGGAGAACTGCGGAAGCGCGTGATATGCCCTATGCAGAATCGCGTGCGCGTCTATAAGCACCAGCTTTTTGGCGGGTCCCTCTTTTCCCCCTCCCCCCTCTTTAGAGGGGGGATTGAGGGGGGTGCTGACCGCTCTTTCCGGTTGCTTTTTCACGCTCTTTGAAACCGATTTTGCCATACGTTGACCCATTCTAACACCGCTTCGCCATAAAAAAAGCCGCTTCGGTAACCGAGCCGAAGCGGTAACAAGCTACTCAACTACGCAGATTTGCGGACCGACATCTTCAAGCTCCTGCAGCTTCACCAACGTATGCATAAGCGTGGTGATGAGTGCGTCGGTAATGGTGGCATCACGCTCAAACCGGCGGCGTATTTCGTCACGGACTTTTTCCCGGGAAACGGAGGAGGCGCGCACCCATTTACTTCCGTTGTACTCAACAATCGTCCATTCAAGCAAGTTCGTACAGTCACCCTTTTCAACCGATGTGTGCTCGAACGCAATCCCTCCCTTCCAATAGTTAACTACGAGAGTTTCCGGATTTCCAAGAGGTACTGCGTGAAGTGTGGTGTTCGGTCGCCGTCCATTAAGATTCATAGCTATGTGTAGTTGAGATTTCAACGAACCCTTTTTCGCTTCGTCGCAAACGCGCAAACGAAAACCAGCCATCACCTTTTGAGGACCGGTTTCTTGCGTCGACATTGTAAAAAGTTAAGGATGAAAGATTAAGGATTTTTGCAACGCAAACCACCGACCCTCAAATTGAGAGCGGTGCCGCAACAGATTTGAGTGTGTGGCGTCTCGTGCTTCATTTGTACAACTAAATGTAGCATCCCATCGCATACGGTCAAGACCTATGTACCCTATATTTACGGTCGTAAATATAGGGTACAGCAAGGATACTTGAATTAGTAGGAGATTCGACGAGTGGTGTCGCCTATGAATTCAAAATGGGGTTGTACGTGGTCTTTGGGGGGAGACCTTTGTCATTCCCGCGGAGGCGGGAATCCAGTTCTTCTGGAGCCCCGCATAGTCTACGACTACTTCGCTACTGCTCCGTCACGAGGATGACAGACCTAAACCTGCACGGTAATTGCTCTAGTCGCGTGGTTGATGAATTGTAGATGGATTTGTACATGATCATCGGGTAATAGGTCTGTCACTTTATCCGCCCATTCCACTAGAATCAGATTGCCCGGGTCAGCAAGTAGTTCGTCAAAGCGGAGCCGAGCTAGTTCAGTTGAGTCTTTCAGGCGGTACGCGTCAACATGGATGAGTCTTTTCCACCCCCTCTCAGTCTCCCCCTTAGAAAAGGGGGAGAGGTCAGTCCGCGACAACTCGTACTTTTTGAAAATAAGAAAAGTGGGGCTATTCACCGTTTCGGTCACTCCGAGAGCTTTCGCCACCGCCTGCGCAAAGGTGGTCTTCCCCGCCCCCAAGTCGCCATAGAGACCAACAACGGTAGCCGTTGACCGCGCGGGGGCAAGCTGAAGAGCAAACTTCTTCGCTTCTTTTTGAAATTCTTCGAGATTATGTGTGTTTTTAATCATGATACGAAACAACGAATGGGTACTAATGCAACGAAAAAATACGAATGCCAAGTATGAGAATTAGTATTTTTTAGTAGCCTTCGCATGTATTAGTATATTGGTATCACAGTCATGTTACAATAAAAGTCTATGGTTACCTTTGACGACGAAAAAGAAGAGCGGGAGCTTGCCGACGTAAAGGAATCCGAGGAGGAGGACCTTATACAGTTTCTTGCCGAGAAACACGGACTACCATATATCAACCTCTTTCCTCTCTCCATAGAAAATGACGCCTTGCGGCTCGTAAATGAGGCGGACGCGCGCGCGGCGAAGCTCGCGCCTTTTGCCATTAACGGCAAAAAGGTTGATGTGGCCATTTTCACCCCGAATACCACAACGGTGCAGGCGGCACTACAGAAACTCACGGCGGCAGGGTACGCGGTAGACCTGTATCTCACCTCAACCAAGAGCCTTAACAAAGCATGGAGTCACTATCAGGAAATCTCGCACGCGACCGTAAGCCACGCCGGAACCGTGGATATGAGTGTGAACGCAGTAAAAGAGGCGGCGACGAATATCAAACACCTCGCTGACGTCATCCCGCAAATTGAAGCGGTAATTTCGTCAAAAGAGCAGAACCGCATTTCCCGTCTCGTGGAAACCATCCTCGGAGCGGCCATCGCGCTTGATGCCTCTGATATTCACATTGAACCCGAGGAATCTTTTGTACAGTTGCGTCTTCGCCTTGACGGTATTTTGCAGGAAGTCCTAAAGTTTGACCGCGCGACGTACGCGCTCGTAAATTCGCGCATCAAGATTCTTTCGGGCCTTAAACTAAACCTCAAAGAAGAGGCGCAGGACGGGCGTTTCAGTATAGACCTTGGCGATAAAGCAATTGAAATTCGTACCTCCCTTCTTCCCGGGGCGTATGGCGAATCTATTGTGCTCCGTCTCCTTGACCCGAAATCAATTTCCGTGCCCCTTGAGTCGCTTGGAATGCATCCTCTTCTTCTTGCCGCCGTGGAAAAGGAAATCGCGAAACCGAACGGGATGCTTCTTACGACCGGTCCCACCGGTTCTGGAAAAACGACGACGCTCTACGCGTTCCTTCGGAAGATTCACGTTCCGGGAGTAAAAATCATTACCATTGAAGACCCGATTGAATATCACCTCCCCGGCATTACCCAAACACAGGTTGAAGTGGCAAAGCATTATACTTTCGTGTCGGGACTTCGCGCCGCGCTCCGTCAGGACCCAGACGTGATTATGGTCGGTGAAATCCGCGACGAAGAAACTGCCGCAATCGCGATTAACGCGTCCCTTACCGGACACTTGGTGTTCTCCACGCTCCACACGAACAACGCCGCGGGCACGTTCCCCCGTCTCATTGACCTCGGTGTAAATGCGAAGACCATTAGTTCGGCAATCACCCTCGCGATGGCACAGCGTCTTGTCCGGAAACTCTGTCCCGTGTGCAAAAAAGAGACTTCAATCTCCTTTGCGGGAGCGTCCCGTTTTGAAAAAATACTTGCGTCCCTGCCCGCCGACGCACAACCGGAAAATAAAACCAAGATGTGGATTCCGGTCGGGTGCGACAAATGCAACAAAACCGGTTACAAGGGCCGGACGGGTGTCTACGAAGCTATCCGCGCGGATGAGCGAATAGAAAAAGTGGTGCGGGAGAATCCGAGCGGGCGTGAAATTGAGAACGCCGCGCGTCCGCAAGGCATTCCGAACATGATGCAAGATGGAATACTTAAGGTTTTGACTGGTATCACCTCTTTGGAAGAGTTGGAGCGGGTAATTAATTTAGAATCTTAAACTCCAATACACAAGCACCAAATTCCAAACAAAACACAGGGTTCAAAAACATAAACGAGGAATTAACATGTGTTTGTGAAGTTTGTGTCTTTGTGTTTTGTTTGGTTTTTGTGCCCTGTGCTTTGTGTTTTTCAGCTTGCGTGTGTCTTGACCGCACGCTGATTGAGTGACCGATTGCAAAAATCTGGTTGCGCGGTTCAAAAGAGGGCGTAGGATGAGTTTAGAATCTTTTTTATTCGCGTGAGCGACATTCGTCCTAGACCGGTCCGAACCGTTCGGACTTAGGTAGTGTCGCAACGCTTTCTCGGAAAGCGTCTGAACGTTCTAGAGAGAAATCTCTAAGCAATCAAACTTCTAATACAAGTACTAAAAGTTAACATGGAACCTAAGGAGTGTTGCAGAGGAGTACGCCTAAACGAACTTCCAAAACGTCCTCGGTAAAATGTTTGAAACCCAGCACCATTTCCGCTAATAGGACTGTGGTAGGTGCTATTGACCAAAAATGGTGCTGGGCTGATCGCTTAGAGATTTCTATCGGGAACCCCCGTCAAGAGCTTCGCTCCACGGGGCAAGCTATTTTTTGTTAATACAGAACGCCGTAGGATACAACTCCTACGGTAGTAAGAGCGTAGCACATAAATAATTTCCTGTCAACTGACTGTCTTGTACCTCCACGCCCGCCATTGCGAGTACTTCGCTGTCGCTCTGCACAGGCTCCGCGAAGCAATCCAGCGGTAGGGCCGTATATTCTGGATTGCTTCGTCATTCCGCTT
>JBBUCR010000149.1:0-2212 GCA_038057695.1 Patescibacteria group bacterium
AAAGCCGTCGTGGAGAAAAAACTGCTTGAGTCAAAACAGAGCGAGCTATTGGATGCGATGCGGTGCATTGAGGGAAAAGTTGAGCTGAACTTAAAAGCTCTTTGGCTTGACCTACATTCTATCTATCAAAAGGTCGTCGCCGAAAATCCAGACCTGGCGCGTCTCAAAAAAGAACGCACGGGAAGAATGCTCTCGATGGATGGGTCGATTGAAATAGGAAAATTGATCGAAAGCGGCCTTGAGACAAGGCGGGAGAAAATAAAGGAAGAAATTCTCTCGCTTCTTGAAGATATTGTGGTTGACCGTAAGGATACGCCAATTTCTAGAGGTTTTGGAGGGCAGATGATTTTTAATGTCGCGGTTCTTATCCCCGAAGACAGGCAAAAAGTGTTTGACAAAATCGTGCGCGATCTTGACGAGAAATACAAAGATGAAAATGCGTATTTCAAATATATAGGACCAACGCCTCCCTTTAACTTTGTAAATGTTCCCATTACTTTTGCCTAACATTTTGAAACTATGCTGATTATTGACGATTTATTGCTCTGGCTCCCCGCAAAAGGCTTCATGGCGTTAGTTAACAAGATTCATGAACTTGCCGAGACAGAATTGAATGACGGCTCGAAATTAAAAGAAGAGCTTTTGCGATATCAAACAATGTTCGAGCTTGATCAAATCAGTGAAGCAGAATACCAAACAAGAGAAGATGAGATTATCGCGCGACTCAATGCAATTTATGAGCGAAAAAAGCAACAATCCTCATAACACATTTAGAATCCCAAACATATTATAAGAATCGTTTATGCATAATTTATGACGGAAGAAACACAACAACTAAAAGCAAGTTCAAAAGGCATTGCCAAGGCCGTGGCTTTCATGAAAGAGACGCTTGGCAAAGAAGGCGATATTGTCAAGGCGACAAAAAAGGACGACGGTTGGGAAGTGGAAATTGAGGTGGTGGAGCAAAGCGAATACATGAAAAAAATCGGCATTCAGAAGCCCGTGTATGACAGAAATGTCTATCGGGTTTCGCTTGATCGAAACTTTGAACTTGTATCTTACGAGCGCAAAGGGCAGAAGCCTTTGGGAGGAGCAGCCGAATAATTGAATCGAAATACGGCTTTGTTGAATAATTCCTGCCCGCGACGGTTTCCACCTGTCGTAGCCAGGATTTAGGCAACAACATAGCTCTTTGGCATTCCGAGCGTTGTCATCAGGTTGAGAGCTCTAACGCGGATGAGCAATTCAACCCGTTCTATACCTTTCTTTCTAGAGCGCACTTTGTCGGTGAATATGGTTTTCAGGCGGAACATTGCGTTTTCCGCAAGACTCCGGCGATGGTAACCGACCTCTTCTTTCCATCGTTTCCGGCCGACCCTTCTGATTCGCCTTAAGTTTTCGTCTCTGGCAAAGGGCGGAGCGGATGAATTACCGTGTTCTATGATGCGGGCGTTTCTCTGGGGCGGAATGGCGATTTGATTCACCACCCTCTTTTTCAGAGCTTCGTAGCAGATTCGTTTGTCGTAAGCGCCATCGGCTGAAACCTGGACAATCTTCGTCTCGGCGGGAACTTGAGCGAGGAGCGAAGGGAGAACTTCACAATCGGCCGTATCGTTTCCAGTCACTTCGCCAAGGAGAATGTCTCCCGTTTTCTCGTCTATGCCGAGGTGGAGTTTCTGCCAAGTCCGTCGTTTTGACCAGCCGTGTTGTCTGACCTTCCATTCGCCCTCACCATAGACTTTGGCTCCGGTTGAATCAACAACAATGTGAAGCGGCTCATCGGGAACGGAGCGGACGCGGATGGAGACTGAAAGATTCTCGGCGCGCACTGAGAGGGTTGAATAGTCTGGGGATTTGTTGACGCTTCCCATTTTGAGAAGAATACTTCCCAAGAATCCTTCAACCTGACGAAGCGGAATATGGAACACCTGGCCCAAAGTCAAAGCTGTTTCAATGGCCAGGTTGCTGTAGAGCCTCGGTTTGCCCCGTTTGCCGGTTTTCTTTTGTTCTCGCCACTGTCGAAGAGCTTCATCGGTAACCCAGAAGATAATCTTGCCTCGGTCGACCAGGGCTTGATTATATTCCCGCCAGTTACGAACCTTGTATTGCTTCTTCCCTCCATGTTTCCGTGCTTTTGTAGGTTTTTTCATGCCATAATGATACCAAAAGCCCAGAATTATTGAGAGAAGGTTGGGAATTATTCAACAAAGCC
>JBBUCR010000150.1:0-3995 GCA_038057695.1 Patescibacteria group bacterium
GTCCCCGATAAAGAAGGAAACAAAGAGGCCGGTGAGCAAAAGAAGCAGGGCACTCAACACCAGTGAAATGGGCGCGCTGAAAATCGTCGTCCAGATGCCACCGCTTTGCTCTAAAAGGTCTGCGGTGTACCACAATCCCCGCCAAAACAGAACAATGGAAACACCGCCGACGATACCGTAGAAAATCGGGATACGAGAAAGTCTTTCCCGTACGGTATCTTCAAGTTTGTCAAAAAAATGATAGAGACGCATAGAACATTATGACTGATAACTCGTAACTGAATAACAGGATTATATCACATCTTTCCCAACTTGGTTATTCAGTGATTCAGTCATAGGTTATTGGTTATTCAGTTCTGCCGAAGATGTCCAAATACCACCGTACCGAGGCCTCCGACCCCGGCAAGAAGCAGAATGAGAAACAGAAAGAACCCCGCATACGGAAGAAGTAACATAAGCGAAAGGAAAAATGAACCGAGCAGTACGGGACGATAGGAAAGCGGAAACGCGGACTGTTTGAAACAGAGGCGCTCGCACCACGCACCAAGAAGAAGCGCGCCGAACGCCGAACCGAGAATAAGGAAAGAAACGTAGAGACACAGGAAGACCAGCGCGACAGGTATACCGACAACGCTCGCGAGCAGAAATCCTATGAGCACCGGTCCGCAGACGACAATGAGCGTTCCACGAAATAATCGCTGTCCACATCGAGGGAGGATGTCCTGAAGCACTTCTTCAGTACGGTTACGCGCGAGAAATAAAAGAAGAAAACCGAGTGCGAGAAGCGAGAGGATGCCGAGAGGAAAAAGCCCGCGAAAAGATGGCGCGGCGGCGGCAAAATGCCGGTTTTTTGTTTCGCCGCGGAGTATCCCCCCTTTTATACTGGCGCCTTGGGGAACCGCGATTTCGCTTTCCATGTGATAGAAGAGGTCGCCGCCGACAAAAGCACCGGGGAGCAACGTAAGTTTTCCCCACGACTCCATACCCTTCTCTACCGTTCCGGCAAGTATGGTCTTTCGCGCGTAAACCCGCGCCTCCCCCGCCACCTTCCCCTGTATGGAAACATCTCCCCCGATGACATAGAGATTTCCGCCGACGGAAGACGTGGGTGAAATAATTACCCGAGTCCCGAACGCAACAACGTCGCCCGCCACCGCACCCGAAACGGTAACGGTCTGCCCTATAAGCCGCGCGTCATCGCCGACCTTTCCAGAGAGAACCACCTTCCCGCCGATGAGCAGGATATCTGCCTTTACCGTGCTTTCGCTCGTCATATCCGACGCGAGCGACACGATGTCCCCCTGTACCGTCCCCGCAAATGTGGCACTCTCGCCAAGTACATAGAGGTTCCCAAAAATCGTTTTGGACCCTTTGAGAAAATAATCGCCACCAATGTGGACGGACGCGAAGGCCGCAAGCGGCGTAGAGAGGAGGAGGAGGAGGAGGAGGAGAGCAACGAGAGTCTTTTTAAGCATACGCCTTCAGTATATCATTTTGTGCATTACTTCTTGAGTCGCGCCGCGAGTTCCGAACTTGAGCGGAGTTTCCCACCTTTCCCGACATTATAGACCAATGTGATGCCGAGCTCTTTACAGAGGTTGGCTTCGGGATTCAGTGATGACGTCGTCTTCTTGGCATCCGCGGGTGTACGGTCTCCCCCGTTCGCGAAGATGTCGGGACGAAGTCTTTGGAGTTCGCGGCACACACTCCGGTCAGGGTCGTTTGGCGCATGGTCGGTAATGATTACCTTATCAACCGCGGAAAAAGATTCCAAAATTTCTTTGCGGTCATTCTCTTGCATAAACACAAACCCTTTCTTTTGTAAAAGCCAATGGTCATTGTTCAAAATCACCACGAGTTCATCTCCTAGTTTCTTCGCGGCGTTAAAGAGTCTTATATGTCCGATGTGAACCGGGTCCCACCCACCTGAAACCGCTACAATGGTTTTTTTCTTATCCCCCTTAATCCCCCTTACTAAAGGGGGTTGTCTTGGGGGGTTGTTATCGGGGGCTGCTTTTGGGGGTTGTTTTTCTTTTTTCATACTCCTATGTATCATCTTAAACTAGCACGCGCGGCAAAAAATCACGGCTGCCCCAGTTTCCGAAGCGCCGCGAGTGCGTACGCTTTTACGTTCGGCAATATATCCATCTTTTCAAGGTTTTCTTTGGTACACCAGCGGCATTCATCGCTTCGGTCCCCCTTTGCCGTGGGTGCAATGATATCCGAAGCGGATATCGCGAAATACACCAAATTGACGTGCTCATGCGCCGGCGTGACATGGTGTCGATTCAGCGCCACGGGAGGAAGAATGTCTTCGGGAGTAACACCGAGCCGTTCCCCGCCAATGAGTTCCACGGTAAGCCCTACTTCCTCTTTCACTTCCCGAAGCGCGGCTTCCACGGGATCCTCGTGCAGCTCGATATGTCCTCCGGGGCCAAGCCATTTCTTCACTTTGTCATGCATGCGGAGCAACACCTTGTTTTTGTACACGATAAACACTTCAACGGTGAAATCTATTTTTTCGTGGATGTGGGGCATGATGAGAGTTACAAGTTGAAAGTGCAAAGTAAAAAGTCAGGTCAATTCTTTCATACATCTGTCCACTATGTCCATAGGCATACCAAGTACGCTTTCATACGTTCCTTCAAGTCTCGAAACACGGGCTTTCATACGCGGGTCAAGGAGGGTAAACGCTCCCGCCCAGTTACAGACATTCCCCTCCCCAATCAAGGTATCAATAAATTCGTCGGAAATCTCTCCAAACCAGACTTTGGAAATATCGGTGCCTGCCGCAAAGACTCCTGTCGCGGTATTCGTCACCACGATACCGTTCACGCATTCCACAGGATGAGGACTTTTCGAAAATGACTTCAGAAAAAGACGCGCTTCAGCAAAATCGCGCGGTTTTTCGCGCAGTTCCCCATTCCAAATGGTCACGACATCGGCGGTGATGAGAAGCGCCGATTCATGTATTCGTGGCAGGAGCGCCTCGGCTTTCGCCTTCGCGAGACGGAGCGGCATCTCGTACCAGTTTTCGTGGCGGATTGCTTTCTCGTCTATGTTCGGAATCATCACGTCAAACACGTACCCCGCTTCGGTGAGAACGTGTTTTCGGTTCTCCGATTGTGAACCTAAAATTATTTTCATCGTTTTTGTATATGCTGTTATTCTCAAGAATCAACTACCGCGCAGCAAGCTGACGCGGTATGCCCGCGGGAGCTTGCTGGCAGGCGGTAGTTGAACCCAGCACCATTTTTACCGAACGGTAATTCGTAGCAGAATGTATAGTTGCACAACTCATATTCCATATGTCGTTCAGTACCTCTTCTGTGAAAATGGTGCTGGGTTTATTATCTGCGTTCCGCCTCATCCTCGGAGCAGAGCTCACGAGGTATTCGGCGGGCCGATAATAACAGCATAACTATTCCTGTTTATGAGAGATGCCGCAAGTCGCCATTGAGAAATATCGGTTGCATTCCCATTACTTCCTCATAGAGTGGCAGTGCCGCAGTGACCGGATAAAGAACGAAAATGGGTTTTTTGTAATGGAACGCGAGCGCCATTTCCATAAGCACATTTCCTCCAATGTATCCGTTTGTCTTGTTCTTCCGGTAGTTCAGCACAAGAATCGCGTCTGCTTCCAGCACTTTCTTAAAGTGGCCTTTCATAAGGGCGGTCTTTTTGCTCCAATCGCTCGCATTTGTATACCACGTCTTATACGCGGAAACCTCAAAATTGCCGCTCTGCTTCATCCGTTTCGCGATAAACGGAACAAGCACGCGGAAACCGCGCTTCTCTAATTTCTCTTCCGCTTCAAGCGCCTGTCGGTAAAACGACGCGCTACTGCATATCGTGATGGTTTTCTTTTTCATGACACTTGATCGCGCAGATGTATCCAATACCGCCGCTTATCTCCTTCTGTTTTAGATTTCGCGATATTTTGAAATATGCCGCCATTCGCTTCTATTATCCTCCGCGAGCCGATGTTGTCCACT
>JBBUCR010000151.1:0-2354 GCA_038057695.1 Patescibacteria group bacterium
AACAAACCGCGTCCTCGCGAATTTTGAGCGTAAATTCGGCAAGAGCGTGAAAGACGTCGTGTTTACCGGCGGGGGAGCCAATCTTCCCGGCCTTGAGGCATTCGCGCGGCGGAATATGTCGGTGGAGTCGCTCCGCGCCAACCCGTTCAAACAGACGCTCACGCCTGCATTTCTTGATGAAGTTCTGCAGGAAGTGGGGCCGGAATTCACCGTGGCGGTCGGGATAGCGTTTAGAGCGTTACAGGAAGGAGCATAATCACTTGTCCCCTAGGGGATTATATTGTTTCTACAGTATACTAATGGGTGCGCAAGGCACAAAGCACAGAACACAAAAACCCAAACAAAGCACAAAACCCGATAACATAAACGAGGAAATTTGTTTCGTGCTTTTGGATGCTGTGTTTTGTTCGGGCTTTGTGCGGACTGTGTTTTGTGTCGTCTAGCCATCTTATGCCCATCCACATTCAAACCTCGTTTATTCCCCAAAAAACCACGCTTCACACGGCGACGGTCCCCGGAATAGGCGGGCGGAGCGTGAATCTGTTTTCCCTCATCTCAATCGTCGTCTTTCTGCTTATCGTGGGGCTTTCCGCGACGGTTTTCTTTTATAAGGCGCATGTGGTGAGTTCAATCCTAGAGATGGATGAGTCTCTCGTCGCGTCAAGAAAAAGTTTTGAGCCGGATTTCATAAATGAAGCATCCCGCCTGAATGCCCGTATTGAAGGCGCGCGAGGGCTCCTTAGTAGCCACCGTGCCCTTTCACCGCTTTTTGACCTCTTGGAAAAGAAAACCCTTGAAACCGTCCGGTTCCAAGATTTTAATTTTACGGCGAAAGAGGGCAAGGATTCCATGCTCGCCATGAAGGGGCAGGCTCGGAGTTTCAACGCGGTAGCGCTCCAGTCCGACGTACTCGGCGCCGAGCGGTCGTTCAAGGACCCCGTCTTCTCCAATTTCACGCTGAATGAAAGCGGAGACGTTTTATTTGATTTCAGAACCACCATTGCTCCGGAACTTCTACGGTATCGGGAGACCGTACTCGGTAGCGGGGCTGGAGCTTCGGAGGATTCGGGCGAAAACGCCGCGCCGTAATACAGGCGTTAGGCTTTAGGCACCGGGCACTAGGAAAGAAAAACCCGAGTTGCCGTCAGTGCCTAGAGCCTAAGGCCTTCTTCCCTAGAGCCTAAAATATGAGTAACCTTATTTCAATCGTTCTGCTTATCGCGTCAGTCGGAATCTTTTTCGGCTACATCAACCCTACCTATGGCGCGGTAACAAACAAAGAAGATATCAAAAACCGGAGTATTCAAGAGCTCACGGCGGAAAAAGGTCGGTATACGGACGCGCTTAACAAAACGCGGGAGATAGAAACAGCCCAGACGGGACTTTTGGAGAAGTACAGCCACATTCCCCTTGAAGACAAGGAACGTCTTGAAAAATTACTTCCCGACCATATTGACTCCGTCCGGCTGATTATTGATATCAATAACGTCGCTTCGCAATACGGTATGACGCTGAAAAACATCAATCTAACGGGAGCGGGCGAAGAAATCGCCGCGTTTGGCGCCATCGGTCCCAAAGAAGCGCGGTTCAAACCTGTCGGCCTTAAATTCAGCGTCACAGGAACGTATGACGAGTTCCGGTCGTTTCTGAAGGATATGGAAAGGAGCCTCCGTCTTATGGACGCAACGAACGTCACATTCCTCGCGCGAGAAACGGAGTATGATTTCTCGGTAACTCTTTCCACCTACCGTCTCAATGTACCGAGGTGAAAACCATGAATATTTTTGAACATATGAATAAAAGAATCGTTCTCGGATTCGCGGGGATACTCATCGTGTTGCTTGGAGTCTTTTTCTACTTGCTCGCGGGGACCGATGGAAGTACGGAGGGGCCGGTCACGACTCTCTCCGCATCGCCGCTTGACACAACACTCGGACGGGAGCTTCTGTCCGCCCTCGCGGAACTGAAATCCACAAAACTGGACACGAGTATTTTCGACGACCCTGTGTTCGCAAGCCTGCAAGATTTCGGAGTGGAAATCCCGGCGCAACCCGTCGGTAGGCGTAATCCTTTTGCCGCGTTCACGGGAAGCGTTTCCGGAGAAAAGGCGAGTTTCGGAGTCATCACGTCCGCGCCTCCTTCCGGAACCAGCACACCAAAAGTCACCGATGCGGAAGAAGCCGCCCCAAAAGCGCCGGCTAATCCCGGAGGATTTGATGTGGAGTAATGGCTCGGCACGCAATTTCGGGATTCGGTCTTCCGAATATCGAAATTGCGGTTGCCGAACATTACCGAGCACCAAGTTTACCGAAATAACGAATACGCTGTTCGGGGTATCCACCGCAAAACATCAC
>JBBUCR010000152.1:0-3187 GCA_038057695.1 Patescibacteria group bacterium
TCCCTGAGGATTTGAGCCTATAAAACGAAATGCTTTCACCTCGCCAATAACTTTTGTCAGCAAAAAGAATGACAGAAACGCGAGAGTGATAATAATACTCTTTTTGACTTTAGGGTCTTCAACCATGGATATAACGTTATCTGTTAAGTAGGTCGCTCTCGTAAGGCGATGACCGGAAGGTTATCTTACAGCCCGTTTAAGTAATTTTCAATTATCAATTCCAAATTTTCAATCAAACTACAATTTTCCCCGTGCGCTTCTGACAATTTTAGAGAAAATGAGAACGAACTCGTGTGCCTCTTTCCACAGCACTCTAATCTCGTTAGCTTTTTCAGGATTGGCCTTAGCAAGTAAACGCATCCAATGTCGTACTTCCTTAGCTTCCTTCCTGCAAATCCCTATTTTATGCGTGAAGTCCTTTTTGCTTTCTGCTTCTACTGCTTCAGAATAATTAGCCCCAACTGAACCTGAACACCCCACAAGTTGGTCTATGATTCGTCTATTAACCGCGTCTTGTTTTATCGGACGGACCAAATCAATCATATTTTCAGCAAATTTCGCCGTACGTTCTTCCAAATCATATTTGGGCAATTTATCCATTGGCGACTGAATGAAAATTGATAATTCGTAAATTGAAAATTATTTCTGTTGTTTCTCATACGCTTCAACAAGGTTTTGAAACAAAGACGCTACCGTCATCGGCCCGACGCCTCCCGGCACCGGTGAAATCGCCGCGACGATATCCTTTACGTCATCAAAATGCACATCTCCCGCGATGGTGGTTTCCGGCACTTCATCATCCAGCTTCTCTCCGGTAACCGCGGTAATGCCGACATCAATAATCACTTGTCCTTCCCGCACGTCATTCCGCTGGATAAAGTGGGGTTTTCCCGTCGCTACAACCACAATGTCGGCCGCTCGCGTTATATCGGAGAGATTTTCGGTTTTACTGTGCGCGATTGTCACCGTCGCGTCGGCATTGAGAAGCGCGTGCGCGGTGGGTTTCCCAACCAGGAATGAACGGCCGACGACCACGACCCGCTTACCGGCGACAGGGATGTTGTAGTATGCCAGGAGTGAGAGGATGCCCTTGGTCGTCGCCGGCACAAACCCGCCTTTTTTATTCTCCCAAAGAAGTTTTACGTTCACGCCGCCGAGCCCGTCAACATCCTTTTGCGGCGAAATCGCGTCCGCGATGATGTCTTTTCCCAAATGCTCCGGAATCGGAATCTGCACGATAACCCCATGCACCGTCGCGTCGGCATTCAATTTCCCGATAGTCGCGAGGAGGTTTTGTTCGGAAACATCCTCGGCAAGACGCAGATGTACCACAATTGCTCCAATACTCTCTCCGAATGCCTTCTTCTGCCTGATATAAGCCGCGCTTTCTTCATTTTCACCCACCTGAATAATGACCAGTTTCGGTGTTGACGAAAACGACTCCACTTTTTTGCGGAGCGTTTCCCGTATTTCGTCCCGGACTTTTCTTCCATCAAGGAGAATCATAGCGTGGATATCATAGCACAATTAAATTACACAAAACACAAGCCAACTTACCTTTGTTTGGCCTTTTGTGTATTGTGCTTTGGAATGTTTGTTTGGATACTGGGTACTGTGTTCTGTGCTTTTTCTTTCTAGATCTTCCCTAGAAACACTTTCTCCAATATTCCGCTCTGTATGATGTCGTGTGGCTTCCCCTCCGCCACCACTTCTCCCCTGTCCAGCACATACGCCCTGTCTACAATATGCAAAAGTGACGTTAAGTTATGCTCCACGACAAAAATGGCGGTTTTGTGCCGTTCGTTGATTTCTTTGATTTTCGCGAATACTTCTTTCACGATTTTCGGCGCGAGACCAAGCGACGGCTCGTCTAAAAGCAAAACGCTCGGGCGTGTCGCCAGTGCGCGGGCAATCGCAAGCATCTGCTGCTGTCCGCCCGAAAGCGTCCCCGATTTCGCTTTGAGTCTTGCTTTAAGCGGGGGAAAAAATTCCAACACTTCATCTATTCTCTGCTGTAACAATTTCTTATCTCGCACAATAAATCCGCCAATCTCCAGATTTTCACGAACCGTGAGGTGCTTGAACACGCGTCTGCCTTGTGGCACGAAGGCGATACCGTCCGCCACCATCTCGTGCGGGACCGGTTTAATCGTGCGTTCGTGCCAGAGAATTTTCCCTTCTGACACGGGCGTCAGCCCGAAAATACTCTTCAGTATCGTGGACTTCCCCGCTCCGTTCGGCCCCATAAGCGCCACAATCTCGCCTTCATCAAGCGATACCGAGACACCGTCCAGCGCATGTACACCGCCGTAACGCACAGACGCATTTTCAATTTTGAGCAAAACTTCTTTCATATCTCCGCTTTTTCCATTCCCTCGCTCCACTTTACCCAAGTAAAGTGGAGCGAGGGAAGATGCTGTGATGACTATTACGATGAAGTTTTAGTGGTTGTCGCGGTTTTACCCTGTTCCAACTTTTTTACCGTACCGTCTTTCACAACAAAAATTGCTGTTGGAAAAAGCGTTTTATTATCTTGAGTGAATTCTATAGACCCGGAAACACCGTTATAACTTTTCACTTTTCGCATCTCACTAATAATACCATCAGCCGTTTTCTCTTTTGCGATTAAAGAAAATAAGATATTCGCAGCATCATACGCCTGACCAGCCGGTATCCCAGGTTTCTCGCCGTAGCGATTTTGGAACTTCTCCATAAAATCGCTGGTGTAAAAATCCGGTGCAATAAACTCAATACCATCAGATCTAGGTTTCGTTTCTACAGCAAGATAAGAATCTACTTCAATTCCATAAATCTTTCCCTTGTATTGGAAATCCTTGAGTGTTTTTAGGGCGTTTATAAACTGGTAATATGTCCCCAAAAATACAGCTTCCGGTTTTTTGCCCACAACCAATTTAGTGATGTCCGCTTTAACATCGCTTACATCAGTTTGCACTATTTCTTTTGCAGTAATTGAGCCTCCTATTTCTGCGAATGCCGAGGCAAATGCCTCGCTTACCTCATTCTCCCAACTGTCTTTCGTTCCCAAAACCGCAACACTACGGACACCTTGAGAAAACACATATTCTGCCATTCTCTTCGCTTCAATGGTTGGGTCCATCCAAACCATAAGAGGATTGCGCGGGTTCTGCCTGTTTTGAATCGGAGCATAACTCGGTGTAATTACTGG
>JBBUCR010000153.1:0-1415 GCA_038057695.1 Patescibacteria group bacterium
GACGCATCTTCCTTGGACCCATCCGGAGCACATCCTTCTCCGGTAAGCGTTGCGAGCGCGATGGAGCTTATCCCTGCCCATTTCTTAAGTGTGTTTTTAAGGCTCCCTTTGCTTTTTTCTGACGTTGCTCCGGCTGCTTTTTTGATATCAACCGGCCATGTATCTGCAGCCACTTTCTTTTCTTCAGGAAATTTCACGTTCAGATTTTCTCCTCCGCTTCCAGAGCCACCCTCGAAACCGCCCTCAAAATTTTGCATCTCTTTCATAGTTTTTATCTGGATTCCCTTTTCCAAGGGAATGACAGATGTTAAGGATTAAGGATTAAGGATTAAGGCTTCTTCCGACTTCAACTTTAAACTTGTAACTTTCAACTTGAAACTACTTGCGGTATTTCGCCATAATCTCCGCCTCCACGTCCTCCTTCGGCCTGCCGAACTTAAGGAACGAAAGCTCTTTGAGTTTCTCAATATTGTCGCGCTTCCCTTCCGGCGGCGGCACGGTTTCCAGTGAAAACGGCTTTACGGGGCGGCCGGCGACAAGGAGCTTCATATACGCGTTGCGGTTGTCCAAATTGATGAGGTCCTGCTCGGTGAAGACCGGCTCCAGTTGTTTCGCCAAGAACTCGGCGTCTTCCGCGCCGACACGGAACATCGCGAGAGAGCCGACGTTGCCGAATACCGAGTCTTTGATTTTCTCGTCAAGCTGTTTGATGAACTGGTGCGCGATAATAAGCGCGAGCTTGTATTTGCGCGCTTCGGAGAGGATGGACGAGATGGACGGCGTCGTCACGTTCTGAAACTCGTCAATGTAGAGAAAGAACGGAGGTATGTCCTTTCCGAACGAATCCACGCGTGAGAGCGCTGCCATCAGCATCTTTCCGACGAGAATAAGACCGATAAGGTTCGCGTTAAGTTCGCCAAGGCGGCCTTTGGCAAGATTTACGAGGAGAATCTTTTTGGTATCCATAATCTCGCGGAAATTGAACGTGGAACGCTCCTGCGCGATGATGGGGCGCATAATTTCGTTGGAGAGGAAGTTGTCGAACTTGGAGACGATGTAGGGGACGATGTTCTGGAGCGACGCTTCCCCGCCCGCTTTTTCTGCCACCTCGCGCCAGAATTGGGTTACCACCGGATTCTGGCACCGGGAAAGTTTCAGTTCGCGGAACTCCTTGCTCGCGAGCACACGGGAAACGTCAAGAAGCGTGGAACCGCTCGCGGGGTCCTCAATCGTGAGCAGTACGGAATTGCGGAAGTATTGTTCAAACATCGGCCCTCCGGAGGTCTTCATATCAAACAATTTGTCAAAAATGGAGAGCATTTCGTTCACGACGAAGGTCTTCTGCTCGGGGAACCGCGTGTCGTACTCAAGCATATTGAGTCCCATCGGGCGCGAGGTGTTGGACGGGTCAAAGT